>JANXRO010000086.1 GCA_025356765.1 Hyphomicrobiales bacterium
TTCAAACGTCACTTCAATGCCATCAATAAATGTGCCTTGATATGACAAGGGCTTGGTTGAACGCACAATGCCATCCACGCGTTCGCGGTGCGGCATGGTGAACACTTCTTCAGATGGAATGTTGGGGTTGCATAAAATTCCATTCTTGGCCATCGAAGCGCCGCCCGCCCAAATGTGGTCATCCACCAAGCCCAAAACAAAATCAGTGCCCGGGCCTTTATAAGTCAAAGCCGCATAGCGTTTTTCATTGAGGGTCTTGACACGAGAATGAAGCGCTGCGTTATGCGCGGCCCATGCGGCCACGGGGTCTGGCAAATCTGCGCGTGTGCATTTGAAAATGGCTTGCCAAAGTGCTGCCACAGCATCTTTCTCGCTCAAATTTGGAAACACCGATTTGGCGTGGGCTGGCGTTGCTGCTGAAATGATGCACCAATTGGTGGCGAAGGTTGTAATCTGCTCGACGGCTGGCTTGTAGGCGGCAGAACGCGCACGATTGGCGCGCGCCACCTTGTTAATGTCTTGTCCTGAAAGCAGGGCAGGGTTCTCACCGATAATTCCAAGCCTTGCGCAATTGCCATCTCGAAAGGCTTCGGCCATGCCGTTGAACAACCACCCGGCAGCGGCATCAAAAGCACTATCATTGCCATCTGTATAACGCATCAACGCTGTCTGTTCGTCATTATACAAAGTGGTCACAAGTGAAGCACCCGCTTTATAGGCATGGTGCGTAATACGCCGAACCAGATCAACCGCATCTAAAGGCGCTGTTATTAAAACCTGTTGGCCTGAACGAACGTTAAGCCCAGCGCGAACTGTAAGTTCAGCGTATTTGTCGAGAAGCGTTTCGTGAGTTGTCACTTTGAGACCTCTAAGTTCTAATTGATCTTCATTGAAAGGCGAATGCGGTGAGTCAGTGCAAGAAGGCGATAGGGCCCGTTGCAATACTTTGGGCGCCAAAGGAAAGGTAACTTACTTTTCTTCGAAGTCCATAAGTCATCAGATTGTAACATGGCAAGCTCTTGGTAGGCGAATGCGTCAACAGCATCCAATAATGAGCTTATCTGACTCGAGTTAAGTGATTTGAGATCCAGATAAGAAAATTTAGTGAATTGGACGTGACATTCCGACGCCCAGCCTAAGTATTGCGGATAAGTAGCGCAAAATTTCATGAACCGAGGCAATACCCATTTATAGGTATTCTCGTCGCCCATTGTTGTAAAACAGCTAAACATGACCCTATCAAAATCATCGCCTGTCCACTCCTGAGGGGCCTGTTTGCGAAGCTTTTTGACAATATGCATTTTGAGTGGAGATACATGAAAGTCATTTTGGTCCCACAGATCGTGTTCGCAGTCCTTCCAAACTGAATAAAGTCGTTCGGCTTGAACAGCTAGTTCTGCACAACTCTCTTCGAGTGTGATGCTCTTGGAACGATAGGATTTCAGAAAATCTCGGTACTCACGATAGGTGAGTTTCACTTTGCAATATCCTCAGGTCTTGGCATCGAGATAATATTATAACCAGAATCCACATAATGAATTTCGCCAGTCACACCACCTGAAAGTGGCGACAGCAAATAAAGCCCGGCACCACCCACTTCTTCCAAAGTTATTGTGCGGCGCAAGGGCGCATGGGCGGCTTGAAAGTTAAACATGGCGCGTGCATCACCAATGCCCGCACCGGCCAACGTGCGCATGGGTCCCGCTGAAATAGCGTTGACGCGAATGCCTTGCGGGCCAAAATCTCCGGCCAGATAACGCACCGATGATTCCAGCGCGGCTTTGGCAACGCCCATCACATTATAGTTGGGCATCACGCGGGTTGAACCCCCATAGGTGAGCGTGATGATTGATCCGCCATCGGGCATTAAGGCTGCGGCGCGTTTGGTAATTTCGACAAATGAAAATGCGCTGATCACCATGGTGCGAATAAAATTCTCGCGGCTGGTATCGGCAAATTTGCCTTTCAGTTCATTCTTGTCTGAAAAGGCAATGGCGTGAACCACAAAATCGATCTTGCCCCATTTTTCTTTAAGGGCTGCAAAAACCGCATCAACAGTGGAAACATCTTCCACATCGCAAGGCAGCAAAATGTTGGAGCCGACAGATTCCGCCAGTGGTTGAACGCGTTTGCCAAATGCTTCGCCTTGATAGGTGAAGGCCAGTTCCGCCCCTTGTGAATGCAAAGCTTTTGCAATGCCCCACGCAATAGAGTGGTCGTTGGCAACGCCCATGATAAGGCCGCGTTTGCCGCTCATCAATCCAGTCATTTTTGATTATCCGTTATAACGTTGCATGATCAGCGTGGCATTGGTGCCGCCAAACCCGAATGAGTTCGACATCACCGTATCAACCCGGGCATTATCAACCCGCTGGCGCAGAATGGGCATATCGGCAAATTCAGGATCAAGCTCTTCAATGTTTGCACTTTCAGCCATGAAGCCATTTTTCATCATCAACAAACAATAGATGGCTTCTTGCACACCAGTTGCACCCAGCGAATGGCCCGTGAGTGATTTGGTGGATGAAATATTGGGAATGTTATTTCCGAACACTTCACGAATGGCTTGAATTTCTCGTTGATCGCCCACGGGGGTGGATGTGCCATGCGGGTTGATATAATCAATCTTGCCGTTCACGGTGCTCATCGCATTGCGCATACACCGCACAGCGCCTTCGCCCGAAGGGGCCACCATGTCAAAGCCATCTGATGTGGCACCATAGCCGACAATCTCAGCATAGATTTTGGCGCCGCGAGCTTTTGCATGTTCCAATTCTTCCAGAACCAAAACGCCTGCACCACCAGCAATTACAAAACCATCGCGGTTTTTATCATAGGCCCGAGACGCTGTTGAAGGTCGATCGTTATATTTTGAAGACATGGCCCCCATGGCATCAAACAACACAGAAAGTGTCCAATCCAATTCTTCGCCGCCGCCCGCAAACATAACATCTTGCTTGCCCCATTGAATCATTTCAGTGGCATTGCCGATGCA
>JANXRO010000009.1 GCA_025356765.1 Hyphomicrobiales bacterium
TTCTACTTTATTTACATTCTGTCCTCCTGCACCACCTGATCGTGATGTTTGTAGTTCGAGGTCGGCAGGATTAATTACAATTTCATCAAACTCATCCGCTTCAGGCATGATGGCAACAGTTGCTGCAGAGGTATGAATCTGGCGCCCTTGTGCCTTGTCATCAGCGCTGATGAAGCCTGTCAACACATCAACCGGAGGACCAGAGGGTTTTCCGGCCGTGAACGGCACATAGACCACTTTATAACCGCTGCGGGGTTTACGGTTCCATGAACCGTGTTGGCCGACAAATGCACCATTGGAAAATGCCGTGCCCAGATCAGCGTTTTTGCTGAAGGTAAGACCGAGCGAAGCCGTGTGTGGGCCCAAGGCATAATCGGGCACAATTGCAGAGGCGACCAATTGTGGATTTTGTGGGCTTACCCGCGTATCAACGTGGTTGCCATAATAGCTGAAGGGCCAGCCATAAAACCCACCATCTTTCACTGCTGTCATGTAATCGGGCACAAGGTCGCTGCCAATTTCATCACGTTCATTGACAGCAACCCAAAGTGCACCACTTTCAGGCTGCCATGAAAGGCCATTGGGATTGCGCAAGCCAGAGGCATAGAGCCTGGATTTTTTCGTGGCCAAATCCACTTCCAGAATTGCGGCACGATTAAGCTCTACCGCCAAGCCGTTTTCTCCCACATTGCTGTTAGAACCAACGGTGGCATAAAGCTTGGTGCCGTCTTTGCTGGCCAAGACATCTTTGGTCCAATGATGATTGATGGTGCCTGCTGGCAAATCCACAATTTTTTCAGGAGCCGCCGTAATTTTTAAATCCCCATCTTTATAGGGAAAACTTACAATGGCATCGGTATTGGCCACATATAATTTATTGTTCGAAAGCGTCATGCCAAAAGGCGAATTGAGATTTTCAATAAAGGGCTGTTTAATTTCAGCAACGCCATCGCCATCGGCATCGCGCAATATTGATATGCGATTGGCGGTTGGCGCTTCAGCGCCCGCTTTGCTCATCAATACCTTCATAACAGCACCGCGAATGCCTTTGCCATCATCAGGCTTGGGCGGCGCATTTGTCTCTGTCACCAAAACATCGCCATTGGGCAAAACAAGTAATGTGCGGGGATGATCCAATCCACCGGCAAATTCTTTGACGACCAAACCTAGCGCAGGAATGGGAGCTTGGCCAGGTTTCCAAGTAGACACCTGCGCAATGTTAACAGTTGGTAAGAGAGTGGGATCAGGTGCGGGAAGTTTCGGATTCGGGCCATAGCCCTCTAAGACATTTAACGTGGCGCTTTCACCACCAAACGCCATATAGCCGCCCAAGCCAACGGCCAAGACCACAACAATGCCCAAAACAGTTTTTCCAAGTATCGACATGCAAATTGCCTTTGCTCATTTCCGTTAGGTCATCAACGGACTTTACGGACAAAGGTTCCGCCTGTTCTTATATCCTGAAAATTATGCAGACACACTGAATGAGGGCTGGCAGGTTTTACACATAAAGGCCCTGCGCTTAGCGATTTCAAATTTTTGAATTTCGCCATCGCAGGTGGGGCATATGGGCTTGTTGAAGATATTCACCCGCTCGCCATATTTCGAGCGGGATTTTTTAACACCGTCCACCGTGATGATTGAATTATTTTTCACCCCAATTTCCAAGAGATGAACAGAGTCGGCCCAGAGCTGATCAAACACTTCGCGGGTGATTTGGTTGCCCGGCGTTAACGGGTGAACACCCTGCCGCCACAAAATCTCGGTGCGATAGATATTGCCAATGCCACCCACCACTGATTGATCCATCAACAATTGCCCAATGGATGTTTTGCTTTTTGAAATCCTTGTAAAGGCAAGATCTGGATTAGCATCTTTTCGCAATACATCAGGCCCGATGCGCTTGGTCAAAGCAATCAGTTGGGCTTTGTCTAACACTTCGCAGGTGTTGGGGCCGTTGATATCAACTACATGCGTGTCGCTCATTATGCGCACACGCACTTCGCCTTTGGGTTCGGCTGCGGGCAATTTTGCTGTGCGAAAACGGCCGAACAACCCCAAGTGAATATGCAAAGCCATATGGTTCTTGAATTGATAGATCAGATGTTTGCCATAAGCTTCAACAGCCAAACACATCTGACCATCCAAATGTGCGGCACCTTCGTGAAATCGCCCTTGGGGTGAGGCAACGCTTAAAACCTTGCCCGCCAACATTGGCCTTTGGTCGCGCGCGGCGCGGTGAATGGTGTGGCCTTCGGGCATTAGATAAAACTCAATTGTTCATCGGCAGGCACATGAAGATGGCGCACCAGCATGGGGATTTTTTCTTTCAACGCAAAAAAGCCCTTGGTGCTGTGTGGCCACGCGGCGGTATCAAAACTGCGGCGCAGTTGGATCAGCCGAATGCCATTTTCGCTTAACTCTTGTTTGAGGTTGACCAAAAGTTCAGCCACCGGCCCTACTGGTGCATAACCTGTTAGGATGGTTTCAAGGCTGTTGGCTTTAGCCCAGCTGCGAATGCTTTCAGTTTGCAAAGTTTCAAGATTTTCAGTTGGTGCATTAAAATGAATTCCAGCACGCTTAACGGCATCAATCACAGCAGCATTTGCAAAATCATGAACAGGTTTGGAAACTGGAAAATCCGATCGGCCTGCAGTAAAACTTGCGCCAGCAATCGCTTTGACTTGCGTGTTGCTAACATTCCATGTTTCAGCGTTCAAATCTTCTTCCGTGAGCAAAAGCCCGACGGTGCCGCCCGAATAAGTTTCAGATGATTGAGGAATTTTTTGCGCCGATGGAAGTGGTGGCTCTTCAAGTGCCACAGCAGTATGCGCCAAGCCCACTGGCGAAAAGCGGCCTTGGGTATAAGTTTCAATATTATCTGCCCGCGCAAGATAGGTTTTGCCTTTGGTGTGCAAGCCCGCAACCCAGCGCCAAGACAAAGTGTTTGAAGCCGGATCACCATCCAGCAAATGCCTGAACATAAAATCGGCGCCCAATTGCCAAGGCAGGCGTAAAGTGAAAATCCATATCGATGCAAACCACATGCGCGAGTGGTTGTGCAGATAGCCAAATTCTTTCAGTTCATTCACCCACACATCAAAACATTCAAAACCGGTGCGGCCTTCGATTGCTGCCTCAAACGCTTTTTGCATTCCGCCTTGCAGCTTGATGCTTTTTAAATCGCGGCAATAATTTGTCCAAATGGCAGGCCGTGTTTCTAGATGGCCTTTGAAATAGCTGCGCCAGAAAACCTCTTGGATAAATTTTTCTGCTGCTTGCAATGAATGTTTGTTGAGCACCGCTTGCAGCACTTCTTCTTCCGTTATCAGCAGATGGCGAATATAGGGCGAAAGTGCTGAAACATTGCTGCGATCATGCGGCCCCAAATCAGCGTTGCGGTTGTTTTGATAATGGCGACCGGCAGCGCTTACAAATTGCGAAAGGCGCTGCAATCCTGCGGCGCGTGTTGGTTCAAATGGAATTGAGTACGTCATCATATTAAGCAAAGCTGAGTGCTAACAAGCAAGTGCATACAAACAGTGTCACATTGCGACGCGTTTGCAAATAAGCGGTTGGAATTTCAAGCCCGCGATCAATCGCATATAAAAGTGCAAACAAAACGATCAACACATAGCAAACATGTGTGGGCAAAAGCAGCAAACCACTAATCCAGGCAACCAAGGCAATAACGTTGCTGGTGACCAACAAATTTAGCTTGCCACGCGTGCCGGAAAGAAATTGCCCCCAATGCACGCCCGCCATAAATGAGATGATCAACACACCATATGACAACACAATGCGCCGCGTATCGATAAAATAGATCATCGGCAGGCTGCCCGACATTTTGGCGAAAGTGCCCAGAGCAAAAGGCAATGTGCCGAGATAAGGCAGAATATTCAGCAGCGAAAAATTCATAAAGGCTTTACGCAGCGGCATGAGCGTTAGATCAAAACCGGAAACCAATCTTCGCGCAAGCGTTGGCCTTCTATCATATCATGGCCCGGAAATGGCGGCGAGGTGCGCCCAGGCCTTGTGACATAACGTGCATCATCACCCAACAGGCGCAGCGAAAAGGCCCGCCGCCTTATGCCAGCCAAGTTGCCGCGCGCGCCATGCAAGGTTTTATAATTAAAGGCCACAGCGTCGCCCGGCTCCATCGCCCATTCCATCACTTTATATTTTTCAGGCTCGGCATCAGGGTCTGGCACTGGCATATAAAGTTCGGGGTTGGGATAAAAACTGGTTTCGGCCAGCCAGCGCGTGGGCAAAACGGCTTTGGGCCATTTGTGTGAACCGGCAACGCAGCGAAGCGAAGCTTCTTTCACCGGATCAACCGGCGCCCAAAAACTTACGGTTTGTTGGCCTTCCACAAAATAATAAGGGCCATCTTGATGCCACGGTGTGGGCTTGGCTGTTCCTGGCTCTTTCACCAACACATGATCATGAAACATTTGAACAGATTTTGATTTCATTAAAGTCGCCGCCGCTTCAGCCGCGGGGGACTTTTTGATAACCTCTTCAAATTCTGGAATGCGCGTCCAATTGCAATAATCATCAAAAAAGCGGCCACCCTCGCCTGCCTTTAAATTCTCAGACGCATAAGGCCCGGGCTCTCGCATGTTGCGGGCAATGCCTTCCCGAATGGTTTCAACAAAGCCAGCAAAAAGGCCTTTGATCAGAACAGCGCCATCGCGTTCATAAGCTGCAATTTGGGAGGCTGTAATGGGAAAGGGCATTGGATTATTCCTTGTGCGAAGCGATCGGCGGAAGTTCTGGTGTGTTTAGACCTTCAAACGTATCCGCCCAAGCGGCCAGGGCTTGAAGATTTTGGTTCCAACGCGAAATGTTTGCATAATCCTGAATCGGCAATTCGGCCACATCATTGTAAGGCAGAAATGTTGCCATACGAAAATCCGCATAACTGAGGCCGCTGTTCAACAGCCAATCCCGGCCATTGAGATGCGCATCAAGTAGGGCAGCGCTGTGGTGAAAAAGTGCTAAGCCAGCTTTCACTTTGTCCTGGTCAATCGGCCCATGGCCATAGCGCTGC
>JANXRO010000155.1 GCA_025356765.1 Hyphomicrobiales bacterium
GCAAAAAGCCTTGGGTCGGCGGCCAAACTCGTCATCGTTTTTTCAACCACCCCAAGTTCTTTTGCTGGGTCAATGCCCAAGCCGGCATAAAGCACGCTTGCCAAAAGAAGAATGACCACAGAGAATCCAACAATCAAAACAGGCCAACCTAAAAGACCAAAGCGTGGCCAATGCAATGGCAATTGGCCTTGGCCTTGGGCCAGCCCAAACTTTGAAACATAAAGTGCCAAAAAAACACTTGGCACCGCGGCAGGAAACATGCCGATAATGCTGGCTTGCAAAAATTTTGAATAATCATCATCCAGCTTTTGGCTTAACCCCATAAGCGATCCATCAAACATAAAATGAAACAACCCGAAAGCCACGATAATTTGCAAAATTTGAAATAGCAAAAACACGGCAACAAAAAGCCCAACAGCACGCCAAAAGCCTTGTTGTTTTTGCGTTGGATAATTCCAGCCTTTGAGTGCTGCTAAAAAATCAGAACCGAACATTCTCACACAGCCACCGGCGCAGAAATTGCTGCTTCAGGTGTGTAATCAATAATTTCAAAATCTTCGAACATAAAATCTTCCAGTGAATGCACTTGGCGTTTAATTTTCAACGTTGGCAATTTTTGCGGGCTACGCGTCAATTGCAATTGCGCTTGCTCCATGTGGTTTGAATAAAGATGCGCGTCGCCCAATGTGTGCACAAAATCCCCAACCTTCAGCCCAGTCACATGCGCCACAATGTGGGTTAGCAATGCATAGGAAGCAATGTTAAACGGCACACCTAAGAAAATGTCGGCAGACCTTTGGTAGAGCTGACACGATAACTTTCCATCCGCCACGTAAAACTGAAAAAGGCAATGGCAAGGCGGCAAGGCCATTTTGTCAACATCAGCCGGGTTCCACGCTGTCACCATCAAACGCCGAGAATCAGGCGACGATTTTATCCGTGAAATCACCTGCCCCAGTTGGTCTAAAGTTGAACCATCGCGCATCGGCCAAGACCGCCATTGCGCACCATAAACTGGGCCAAGATCGCCATTTTTATCGGCCCATTCATCCCAGATGGAAACTTTATTGTCTTTCAGATATTTGATGTTGGTATCGCCGCGAATGAACCACAACAGTTCATAAATAATCGAACGTAGATGTAGTTTTTTAGTGGTGACAAGCGGAAAGCCATCGGCCAGATTATAGCGCGACTGATGCCCGAACACAGACTTGGTGCCCGTTCCCGTACGATCAGTTTTAACAACGCCATGGTCAAAAACATGGCGCATCAAATCAAGATATTGTTTCATGCGGCGCAACATAGTGCTTTGGCATGATTCCGCAAAATAAAAGCGGCAGTGCCAAAAGGCGCCCGCCGCTAAACTCAAGATAAGCCAATCAGCCGGTTAATTTGCCCAAATTACCAGTTGCCTCGGCCACGAGATAATAAACCGTCACGCGATGTTTCGTGCGATCAGCTTTCATTTTTTCTCCAGCGGCGCGCACAGCGGCTTCAGCCGGCCCAGCTGCCATGCCAAGTTTCTTGGCGCAAAACCCATCAACCACACGCTTAACTTCTGCCGGGTCTGTCATCGAAACAAATTGTGAATCTTTGCCCTTCAAAGCAATTCCGCAATATTTAACGATTGCATCCACTGCAGCAGCGTTCACATTGGAAGCATACTTCTTTACATCATCAATATAGTCGACCATTAAATCCCCCCCTTTGATGGGTTTTTCACAACCAATCCGGCTGCGAAGACAACCCTAGCATTGCATTCGATTGATTAAAAGCGCAGATTTGCAGTCTTTATTTTCCACTCAAAGCATCCTATATACAACACGTCGACGCTCGCAAGGGCGGTTGACTATGGTGATAAACGGCTAACGCAATAAGCTTTTCGGACCCGGGGGCAGTACCCGGCGCCTCCACCAGAGCGACTTCTCTCGAAGTCGCTTTGATGGGGGCGAAACAGGATCGACGAGGGTGTAAAGGTTGGTTTTTTGCCCGTGATGGTTCCGACGTGTCGGGCTAATTTCTAGTTGCAAACGATAACTTTGCTCCGGTTGCTCTCGCTGCTTAATGTAGCGCGAAAGACCAAAACTTAAGTCCTTCGGTTTAGCGACCGAAGGCGGGGTTCGCTGGCACCTGGCAACAGAAGCCAGCACTTTCATTCAAATATCTTTCTCGTGAACAGCAGACATGATATCATGTTGGCATTGTTCACCTTTGCCGATTTTTAAAAGCGAGATTAAAGTCATGCGTGCCACACGGAAGGTTTTTGCCATTCTATTGCTTCTGGCCTCTTCCGCTGCCGCCTGGGCCGGTGCGCCACCTTTGGCCTTGCCGTCTGATGCCACCAATGTCGATTACAATTCGGCCGGCGCATCATTGGCCTTTGACTCACCCTCCAGCGTCAAAACAATTGCAGCCTTTTATACAGATGCGATGAAAAAAATGGGATGGATGTTGCAGCCCACAGAAGCCCCCAGCGATGAAATGGCTGCAATGGTCTTTACCAAAGGCGAAGAAGAGCTAACCTTCGCCATGATGCACGTGGACGACCACACACAAGTCAGCGCGGCGGGCACGCTACTCTTGGGCAAGTGATAGAACTGCCCCTGCCAATTCTATCGGCGAAGGCACATGTTAATTTGCCAAAACGCATATTTTGTCCCATTTCCACGGCGATTGCTTTCTAGCTGCATTGGAGTTGCCGCTGTAGTATGGCTTGCATGATTCGTAACTTTTCTCTGAGAGCCGTCTATGCCTGAAGACCTAATGCGCTATGACCAACTTGCCCAAAACGCTTTGCGCGGTGTGGTGCGTGATGCCTTGCGGAAAGTTGTAAAATCGGGCCTGCCCGGCGAACATCATTTTTATATTCAGTTCAATACAAAATATCCCGGCGTGTCGATCGGCGACCGCCTAAGCGCAAAATACCCGCGTGAAATGACAGTGGTGTTGCAGCACCAGTTTTATAATTTAGACGTGAATGAAGAACGCTTTCAGGTTGAACTGACATTCGACAACATCGCTGAAAAACTTGTCATTCCATTTGCAGCCGTGAAAGGCTTTCTTGATCCCGCCGTTCAATTTGGCCTACAGTTTGAGGTGGTGGATATTGAAGATCCCGCTGGCGAACTGCCGCCGCCTGAGGTGGAGCCCGAAGTTGAAAACAAAA
>JANXRO010000178.1 GCA_025356765.1 Hyphomicrobiales bacterium
GTTGGCGGAAACAGTGGTTATGCTGGCTGGCGTTGAGGCCAAATTTGTAACAGTGAATGTGAATGGCCCACCGAAAGACCCTGCAGTGGTTTTTTGCAATGCAAATGTGGGTGGTTTGGGCGCGTTGCTAAATGTGCAAACGATCTTTGCAAACGGCTTTAGGTTGATAGCCGGAACTGTGATGACGCTGCCAGCAAGCGTGCCAAAACTGGCGGGGTTTCCGGTGGTGCCTGAGTTTGTGTCTGTGCAACTGCCGCTTGATAATGTGAAATTGCTATTGGCAGCCTCGGTTAGCGTTACGGGATTTCCAATGTTGGTAACTGAAATAGAGCTGGGCGCAGCAGGTGCAGCCGTGCCCGCGGTGATGGTTGTTATATTGGCAGGTGCACCCGCCAGGTTGGTTGCGGAAAAGCTGAACGGGCCACCCGCCACCACTGTTGTTATTTTTTGTATGGCCACCAACGGAATGGCTGGGTTTACAATGTTGGTGAACGTGCAGGTTATTTGAGCCTTGGCGCGAATATTGGTGGCAGGAATTGTAAGAACTGCGCCTGCAAGCGTTCCGAATGTTCCAGCAGGATTGCCTGATGCAGCTGCATTGCCATCTGAACAGGTGGCTGACGTGATCGAGAAGTTTGTGGCCACTGTTTCAGTAATTGTTACAGCTGTGCCAGTGGCGCTTGCCAAAATTGGCGTTGTTACGGTTGGGTATGGTGTTCCCACACTTGCCGTTGTGATGGCGGCTGGAGCAGAAGCAAGATTGGTCGATGTAAATGTGAACGGCCCGCCCGCTGATCCTAATGTGGTTTTTTGAACAGCAACAGTTGCCGCAGTGGCGGTGTTAACGGTGTTGGTAAGGGTGCAGGTTATTTGTGCAGCTGCCACTATGTTAGCAGCTGGAATAGTGATCACATTGCCAGCTAAAGTTCCAAAGCTGGCCGGATTTCCGGTGATCGCGGCATTGGCATCTGTGCAGGTTACGGCCGATGCTGTGAAGTTTGTGGCGGGCGTTTCAGTGATGGTAACGGCGGTGTTGAAAGCCGTAATGTTAATGGCGGTGGGCGAAGCGGGCGTGGCCGTGTTTGTTGATGTTGTGGTGATTGCTGTTGGCGCTGAAGCAAGATTTGTTGCACTGAAGGTGAACGGCCCGCCAACTGCGCCAGAGGTTATCTTCTGTAATGCCACAGTTGCGGGTTTGGCGGTGTTGGTAAATGTGCATGCAATAGAATCACCATAAACGGTGGATGCAAAGTTAAACGTGGTAACAGGCTGATTGGTGGGCACGGTAGTGGGCGAACCAGCAAAGCCATTTATGCAATTTAAGTTGGTTGTATATTGGTTCAGGTTGCTGACGCTGCCTGCGGCCATTTGTTCAACAACCGTTGCCGCAACACTGGAGGACAATGTTGCAACTGCGCTGACAAATGGGCCACTGCCGGCACCTGTTGAAGTGGCGGATGACAATGTGCTGCCGTTGCTGGTTCCCATCAAACTATACGTAAATTGGTCTGCCGGGTTTGCGCGACTGCCGCTGATAACCTTGTTGGCCGTTATGGTGGAATATTGCACGGCAAGCATCACGCCTTGCAGCCCACCGGCCACAAGTTGGACGTTTACTGTGGTGGGGCTGAGACTGCCCATGATATAGGCACCTACCGTGCCTGCAACGCCTGTGGTTACAAAAGTTGATGTGCCTGTGCCGCTGGCGGTGGGGTAAATTGCACCAGTGGTTGGCGGAACCTTATCATCTAACGCCCACGGACCGCCGTTAGTGGTGAAAGTTAAAGATTCGCTGGTATTGGTCGATTCTGCATCAGCAACCACCAATTTATATTGTCCGGTAGAAACCACACCATTGGGCGGTGTCACTTTGATACTGGACAGGGTTAAATTTACTGTGCCACCTGCCGCAGTATACAAAATGGGTTTGCCCGGAATACCCAAGAAGGCCGAGTTGCCGGTTGCAGCGCCGCTCCAGGCCGGGGCTGCCACCGGAACAATAGTGTCTGTGCCAGGTGAGTTGCCAGAGAGGGTAAACGAGAAAATTGAGCCGTCAGATAATGTAATTGAAAACAGTTGGCCGCCTCCAAAAACTGTGGCGTTGTTATAAGTGGACATATCCATCCAGCAATAGGTTTGCCACGCAGGAGGCGCCGCACCTTGAGACGTGGCCGGGCCGCATGTTTGTACAGCAAGGGTTGCTGTGGTGGCAGCAAAAAGCATCGCCAAAGCCAACAAGACCGGCGCAAACACCTTTTTAAAAATGGCAGCAATCCACATCAATTAAAAACCAAATAGAACGCCCAGAGGGACAGGTCTGGTCTAGTGGCAACATGGTTAATAGATGGTTGATAGAATGTTAAGTGGGGCTTACGTGAACTGTAATTCATCCCACCAGAAAGGGTTGCTCCACGCGCGTTTTATGCCGTGATCAATGACAGTTACGCGGAACCAGGGCGATGGCTTTTTAAGCAGCCAGCCTTGTTCAAGTTTCGATAAATCGAATGTGGCCTTGGTTATGGCTTTTCCAGTTTTGACACAGGTTCTGGAATTGCCGCATACAACGGTGATTGTGTCCACTGGTGAACAGGAAATTGAAATTTCTTTGCCATGAAGCTCTATTGAATGAATTTCTGGGCCTTGGCTGGAATAAAAGTTGCCGTCTTTCAGGCTTTGCAAAAGCTCTTCGGGGTCTAGGCTTTGTGTTTTAACATTGACCCATCCGCCAAAATGGTCGGGCGTTTTGAAATGAGCATCATCGGTTGCAAAGGCGCTGAGACGGCGGCCTTCATTCAACAATTGGTCGAGAAGATAAAAGCCGTCTCCCAAATCATTTTCAATGGCACAGCCATGGTTATAAATTTCGACCCCGTGAGCGCTGTCTAATGCCCGGCCATCTTCGATTGTATAGCGAGACCAAGCGGGATGGGCAATGCCGATGAAGCCGCCAGCGGCGCGGGCACGGCGGGCAAGTTCTGGCCCCGTTTCATTTTCGCCGCAGGGGGCAAAATCCAAAGGTAAGCCAGCGGCCACAATGTGCCACAACTCACCAGCGCTGGTTTCAGGGGCATGAAGTTCAACGCCCAGCAGGGTTGTGAAATCATTGCTGCGAAATTTGCGCGTATCGTTGATAGGCCATTTGTAGAGGGCGATGAAATGTTCGGACAACATTAAAAAATCATAGCCCGCGTTCTTATAGGCCGTCACAACACCTTCGGTGGGCAGGGCACCATCCGATTGACTAGAATGGGTGTGAATGTTGCCGCGCCAAAACCAGCCGGGCGACGAGAATGGTTTAAGAAGGGCCATGTTTAAACACTCATTTGCATGCCAAGTTCAACCACACGATCTGGCGGAATTCGAAAAAATTCGATGGCGCGAGAAGATTGATTTACCAGCATGATGAAAATCCTCTGCTGCCAAAACGGCATGGCTGATGTGGGTGACGTTTTGATAACGCGGCGGCCCAGAAAATAGGAAGCTTGGGCGGGGTCTATTTCCAAGCCTTGGCCAGCGCAAGCGCGCAACGCTGCTGGCACATCTGGCTGTTCCATATAACCAAATTTAGCATCCACCATCCACGCGCCAAGCGGGCCTTGCTTGACTGTGACGCGATCATTGTCCCAGCGGGGCACGGGCATGGTTTCAATATTAATGAAAACCAACTTATCGTGCAAAACGCGATTGTGTTTCAGGTTATGCATCAAGGCTGATGGCGCATATTTTGCCGCCGTTTGCAAAAACACGGCAGCACCCGCCACACGCGCTGGTTGGCGGCGTTCTAAGCTTTCAAGAAGGCCAGAAAGTTCAACCGATTCACGATTGTATTTTTCGATGAGAATATTGCGGCCCCTTTGCCATGTGAGCATGATGGCGATGATCAAGGCGCCGATAAGCAAAGGTAGATAACCGCCATTTTCAATTTTCAATGCGTTGGCTGCAAAGAACACCAATTCAACGATGAAGATGAAAATGAGCGCTGGAATAACCAAGATCCTTGGCAGGAGGCGCACGTTCCAGAAAAAGAGAATTGACAATATTGCGTTGATCAACATCGCGGCGTTAACCGCGATACCATAGGCAGCAGCAAGGTTATTCGAGCTGCGGAATATAAGCACCAGCATGATGACGCCAAACATCAAAAGCCAATTGATCTGGCTGACATAGATCTGGCCGCTTTCGGTTTCAGATGTGTGGGTGATGCCCATGCGCGGCAAAAGGTTGAGAGACATCGCCTGTTGGGCGATAGAAAACGCACCGGTGATAACGGCTTGGCTTGCAATAACTGTAACCAAGGTTGTGAGCACCACAAACGGGACCAATGCCCAAGTGGGGATCATCAAGAAGAACGGATCGCTTACCGCTTGTGGGTGGGCGATGACGAAAGCCCCTTGGCCCATATAATTCAGCACAAGGGCTGGAAACACGATGACGAGCCAAGCCAGACGGATGGGTTTTTTTCCGAAATGGCCCATATCTGCATAAAGTGCTTCGCCTCCGGTGACAGCCAAGAAAACACCACCAAAAACAAGCAAGGCAAGGCCTGGCCTGCTTATCAACATGGAAATTCCATACATTGGATTGAGCGCATAGAAAATTTCAAAATCATCGCTGATGTGCAGAAAGCCAATGGCCGCCAGCAAGATGAACCACAACAAAGTGACGGGAGCAAAAATTTTTGCAACACCAGCAGTGCCTTTGTATTGGAAAATGAAAAGGCAAAACAACACTGACAAGGTGATGGGTAAAATGAAAGGCGTGAAGCTTTCGCTGATGACAGAGAGGCCTTCAACAGCCGAGAGAACCGACATGGCAGGTGTGATGATGGCATCTCCAAAGAAAAAGCCAGCGCCAACGACACCAAGGCCGACGATTAATTTGGTGCGATTTTTCAAAATGTTTTGCACCAACACAACTTCAGAAAGAATGCCGCCTTCGCCATGATTGTCTGCTTGCATAATGATCAAAACATATTTCACTGTGACGATTAAAAACAATGCCCAGACAAGCAGCGAAATGACACCCAACACGGAAAGGCGCAGATCAGCGCCCGCATCGGTGACAGGCAAAAGCGCTTCACGCATTGTGTAAATTGGGCTGGTTCCAATATCGCCAAACACCACGCCGATTGAAGCAAAAGCGAGTTTGAGTTGGGGCGTGCTGAACACGCTTGCATTGGAATTGATTGAAGACATAATTTGCCCTTCAGCAGCTAAACACTCATTTGCATGCCGAGTTCGACAACGCGGTCGGGCGGGATGCGGAAAAACTCTATAGCGCGTGCCGATTGGTTGGCCAGCATGATAAATATACGCTGCTGCCAGAACGGCATTGCAGAAGTGTTAGAGGTTTTGATGACTCGGCGGCCAAGGAAATAAGAGGCTTGGTTTGGATCTATCTCTAAACCTTTTTCAGCACAGCTACGCAAAATTGCGGGCACATCTGGTTGTTCCATATAACCAAATTTGGCATCCACCATCCACGCACCCATCGGGCCTTGGGTGACTTCAACGCGGTCTTCTTCCCAGCGCGGTTGCTCAGTTGTTTTAATCGACAAAAACACCAACTTGTCGTGCAAAACGCGATTGTGCTTTAAATTATGCATCAATGCTGAAGGCGCATATTTTCGATCTGTTTGCATGAACACTGCGGCACCTGCAACGCGGGCCGGTTGGCGGCGTTCCAAACTTTCAAGCAGAGGAATGAGTTCAATCGATTCCTTCTTTAACTTGTTGGTGAGAAGTTTCGCGCCTTTCATCCATGTCATCATCAGAAGAATAATTGTCGCGCCAATCAGTGCTGGCATGTAGCCGCCGTGTGGAATTTTCAACAGGTTAGCAGCATAGAATGTAGCTTCAACAATAAAAACAAAGATGAGGGCAGGGATGGCAATAAATCTTGGCAGGCTGCGTGATTGCCAAAAGAACACCATGCCCAAAGCCGTATCAACCAACATAGACGTGTTGACGGCAACGCCATAGGCCGAAGCCAAATTATCGGATGACTTAAACACCAACACCAGCAAGATAACGCCACACATGATCATCCAATTGATTTGGCCAATATAAATTTGGCCGCTTTCCGTTTCGGATGTGTGAGTGATGATCATGCGCGGGAACAGGCCCAAGGCAATGGCTTGTTGTGCAATTGAAAATGCGCCGGTGATAACTGCTTGGCTGGCAATTACCGTTACCATTGTTGCCATAATAACGATGGGGATCAAGCCCCACGCGGGGATCATCAAAAAGAACGGGTTTTCAACGGCCTCTGGGTGGGCAATAACAAATGCGCCTTGGCCCAAATAATTGCAAAACAAACCTGGCAAAACAACGAACAGCCAAGCGAGGCGAATTGGGGTTTTGCCAAAGTGGCCCATGTCTGCATAAAGCGCCTCGCCGCCGGTGACTGACAGAAATACGCCGCCAAATACCAGCAGGGCCAAGCCCGGATGTTCAATCAACATCATCACACCATGCATGGGGTTGAACGCATAGAAAATTTCAAAATCATCGGCGATGTGGCGAATGCCAACCAAGGCCAAGATGATGAACCAAGCAAATGTTACGGGTGCAAAAATTGCTGCCACGCCGCCTGTGCCTTTATATTGAAACAAGAAAAGCGTGAACAACACACCCAAGGTTAGCGGAACCACAAAAGGTTGGAAGCCTGGGTTGATGACTTGCAAGCCCTCAACGGCAGATAACACTGACATGGCTGGCGTTATCATGGCATCGCCGAAAAAGAACGCGGCGCCAATGATGCCAAGGCCTAAAATGATTCCGCCTTTTTTCTTCAGCAGTGTTTCAACCAAAACCACCAAAGACAAAATGCCGCCTTCGCCGCGGTTATCGGCGCGCATCAACATGATGACGTATTTCAAAGTTACGACAATGAGCAAAGCCCAAAGCAAAAGAGAAACAACGCCCAAAACGCTTTCGCGCAGATCGCCGCCTGCTGCGGTGACATGGTGCAAAGCTTCACGCATGGCGTAAAGCGGGCTTGTGCCAATATCTCCGAAAACAACGCCAATGGATGCGAAAGCCAATTTAAGGCTTGGCTTGCTAAAAACAGATTTTGAACTGCTAGCGCTGGTCATCCAAGCCCCCCCAGTGGGCCACTGTTTCTGCTTGCCAAAAGTCCCGTCAGGGGGCTGCAATTACCGCGCGGCATTGAGCAGGTAGACCCGCCAGAGTCAAGGGTGGGGCAGGCTTGGGTTTGGGTGCATTGGGGTTTGGTTTTGGATGACGCCAAGGCGCGTCTGAAAACCAATAGGCCAGCTCTTTTCCGCATCCGGTTCCATCTTCTGGTTTTGGCGTCCACTGGTTTTTACAAGCACTCATTCCCTCAGGGCATTTCATACGCACGTGGAAATGAAACGTATGTCCAAAATAAGGGCGAATTTTGGCCAACCAGGTTTTATCGGCACCCGTGGCGAATTTGCACATGGCGGCTTTAATCGGGGGGTGAACGAATATGCGGGCCACATCAGGGTTCTGGGCCACTTCTTGCAAAAGCTTGGCGCGGTTTTCAGACCAATGTTCGCTGAGCGTGGTGCGATCTTTCACCATTTCGAGCGGAACATAGGTTTCACGTTCCTTGGCCGACATGACGTGGTCTGGCATTGGTGTCCACCAGATGTCGGCGTCTAATCCAATTTGGTGGCTGGCATGGCCGCTGAGCATTGGGCCACCCCGTGGTTGGGCCATATCGCCGACCAGCAATCCATTCCAACCCGCAGTGGCTTTGGCTTGTTCAGCAATTTTTTCGATCAGCCGAACAAGCTGTGGCGTGCCCCAATTGCGATTGCGCGATAGACGCATAACCTGCCAAGAATCGCCTGTTATGGGCAGTTGGTTTGCGCCAGCGAGGCAGCCCAAAGCATAAGTGCCAATAGCCGCCGCCGGAAGTGCTGCCGGCTTAATTTGCGTTCCAAAAAGGCGGCGCGCAGTGATTTTAAAAATATTTTCACCCGGTGTAATTTTGTGGGTGATGAAAGACCCCAGAGGAGAATCTTCCCGCGCCGGATCGGTTTGAGCCCAAGCAGAGCTTAGTGTAAAATGAGCGACGATCATGGCCGCCGCAATAAATTTACTTTTTACGGAATGCATCGAGTGAAACCACCTTGGGCGTGTCTGATT
>JANXRO010000215.1 GCA_025356765.1 Hyphomicrobiales bacterium
ATGGCCGTGGAAGATGGAGACATCGCCATGGTGCCGAAAGGCTATCACCCTGTCGCTACGATTCATGGCTATGATCTTTACTATCTCAATGTGATGGCCGGGCCCAAGCGCATTTGGAAATTTCATAATGCGCCTGAACACCAGTGGCTGTTGAAAAAATAGCTTTGCTTGTGTCTGCTGTTGTGAAGCGTTAGAGCAACGCCATGCAACTTTATGCCACCACGTTGAACAAACTGCCGCCAGGGATAACGTGCGTTGATGTGCCATCAAAAGGCGGCATTAAATTGCGGGCGGCCTATGCGGTGCCGCGAAACCCCAAGGGCACAGTTTTTATTTTTAATGGCCGTGGCGATTATATCGAACGCTATTTTGAAACAATGAACGACTTAATGAAACGCGGTTTTGCTGTGGCCACTTTTGATTGGCGCGGGCAGGGCGGATCACAACGGCTTTTGGCTGATCCGTTGCGCGGCTTTGTTAAAAGCTTTGAAGACTATGACGCCGACATTGATGCCTTTTATGCCCGCGTGGCGGTTGCTCATTGCCCCAAACCGTTTTATGGCCTTGCCCATTCAACTGGCGGGCACATGATGCTGCGGGCGCTGCGTGGCCGCAAGTGGCTGGAAAAAGCGGTGATCACAGCACCCCTGATGGGCTTTCATTTTGGCAATTGGCCCAAATGGTTGGTGCATGTTTTGGTGTTTGCCACAAAATATATGGGCCTCAGCTGGACGTATTTGCCGGGCTTTTCCAAATTGCCCGCCAAGCGCGAAAATTTTTCCGGCAATGTTTTAACCTCTGATCGCACCCGTTGGGATAGAGATATGACAACGCTGGAACAGCATCCACAGTTGGGCCTTGGTGGCCCCACGTTTGCTTGGCTTGGTGCGGCGCTCAAATCTTTCAATGATCTGTTTCATTGGCCTAAAGGCACTGGCCCCAGTTGCCCAACATTGATTGTGCTGGCAGGGCAAGACCGCGTTGTGAACAACGCCGACACAGCGGATTTTTTAAAACAGGCACCCGGGTTCAGTGTGATCACCCTTGCGGATTCACAACACGAAATTCTTCACGAAAAAACGTCGATCAGAGAAAAATTTTTCGCAGCTTTCGAGGCATTTTTATCTGGGTGAAGGCTTGTGTCTATTCCGCCGCTTTCAAACTCATCGGATTGTTGGGGTGTTGTGTCCAGTTGGCATAATCTTTGCTGATTGGTTTGCCTGTGCGTGGATCAGTTCCGGTTTCCATCCGCTCCATTGTGATGCAGTTTTCAACCGGGCACACTTCCACGCAAAGATTGCAGGCCACACATTCATCATCCATCACTTCAAAGTGACGCTTGCCATCTTTCTCTTTCATAATGGCCTGGTGTGATGTGTCTTCGCAAGCCGCATAACAGCGGCCACATTTGATGCAAGCATCTTGATCAATCTTGGCTTTGGCGATGTAGTTTAAATTCAGATATTGCCAATCCGTCACATTGGGCACAGCGCGGCCACGAAAATCTTCAATCGTGGCATAGCCTTTTTCATCCATCCAGCGTGCCAAGCCTGATTTCATTTCTTCGACAATTTTAAAACCATAAGTCATGGCCGCTGTGCACACTTGCACAGTGCCTGCTGACATTGACATAAATTCCGCCGCATCGCGCCACGTGGTAATTCCGCCAATGGCGGAAATGGGCAGGCCCTTGGTTTGGGCGTCACGGGCAATTTCTGCCACCATGTTCAGCGCAATGGGCTTAACCGCCGGACCACAATAACCGCCATGGCTGCCCTTGCCATCAATCGTTGGCATGGGGGCCATGTTATCAAGATCAACAGAAACAATTGAGCTTATGGTGTTGATGAGTGACACAGCATCAGCACCACCTTTTAAAGCAGCGCGGGCAGGCATGCGAATATCGGTGATATTGGGGGTGAGTTTCACAATCACTGGCATGCGCGTGTGTTGCTTGCACCAGCGCGCCACCATTTCAATATATTCAGGAACTTGGCCAACGGCAGCGCCCATGCCACGTTCGCTCATGCCATGGGGGCAACCAAAGTTCAGCTCAACGCCATCAGCTTCGGTTTCTTCCACGCGCTTTAAAATTTTCTTCCATGGCTCTTCTTCACAAGGCACCATGAGGGAAACTACCATGGCTCTATCCGGCCATTCGCGTTTTACTTTTTTAATTTCGGCCAAGTTAATTTCCAATGGCCGATCGGTAATCAGTTCAATGTTGTTTAGCCCCAGCAAACGCCGATCAGCGCCATGAATGGCGCCATAGCGCGGGCCATTCACATTGACGATGGGCGGACCTTCTTCGCCCAGCGTTTTCCACACCACACCGCCCCAGCCCGCTTTGAAGGCGCGAACCACATTATATTCTTTATCGGTGGGCGGTGCTGATGCCAGCCAAAACGGATTGGGTGATTTGATTCCGACAAAATTTGAACGAAGATCAGCCATGTGATGCTCCTGTTAAAAACACATGCATATGTTCAGCAGCGCGCCTGCCATCATCCACCGCGGCCACTGTCAAAGCCTGGTTGCCGCTGGTGCAATCTCCGCCCGCCCAAATCTTTGGGCGCGATGTGTGTTTGTGTTCATCAACCTTGATGCGGCCTTCATGCAGCACCAATGCCCCTGATGTCACATCAACAAAATGTTGGCCAATGGCTTTGAAGATCACGTCCGCATGAACTTCAAACGTCACGCCCGTGCCTTCTAAGGTTTTGCCTTTCATGGCGGTTTCTTCAACCTTCAAGCCCACAACTTTGCCATCTTTGGTTAGAAGTTTTTTGGGCATGGCCCAGGGCCTGATGTTCACACCATGGGTTTGGGCCAATTCCTGTTCAAAGCGCGATGCTTTCATGTGGTCTTGGCCACGGCGATAAAGAATGGTCACATCTTCAGCGCCTAAAAGTTTTGATTGAACGGCAATATCAATGGCCGTCATGCCGCCGCCGATTACCACAACGCTGCGCCCGACTTTCAGTTTTGACAAGTCTTTGGCTTGGCGCAGATCAGCGATATAGGCCACGGCGTCTTTCACGCCCTTGGCCTCTTCATGTTTTACTCCAAGCGCATTCACACCCGAAAGGCCAAGGCCTAAAAATACCGCATCATAATCTTTTTCAAGCTTGGCCAAGGTCAGGCCTTTGCCCAATTCCTTGCCATGGGTAATTTTGATGCCGCCAAGGCTTAAAATAAAATCCACTTCCTTTTGGGCAAAATCATCAACCGATTTATACGCGGCAATGCCAAATTCATTAAGCCCGCCAGATTTTTTGCGCGCTTCAAAAATTTCAACGTCATGGCCATGCATGGCCAAACGATGCGCACATGCAAGGCCCGCTGGCCCTGCACCCACAACCGCAACTTTTTTCCCCGAACTGGCTGCCCTTGTGAACGGGTGCTTTTTTTCCATCGCCTGATCTGTGGCATAGCGTTGCAACAAGCCAATTTTTACGGGCTTTCCTTCAGCATGTTCACGCACGCAGGCTTCTTCGCACAGTGTTTCTGTGGGGCACACTCTGGCGCACATGCCGCCCAAAATGTTCTGGTTGAAAATTGTTTTGGCCGCAGACTCAGGGTGGCCCGCCTGAATTTCGCGGATGAACAGCGGAATATCAATCGTTGTGGGGCAGGCATTCATACACGGTGCATCGTAACAGAAATAACACCGATCAGACTCAACCAAAGCCTCATGGTCTGTTAGAGGTGGGTGAAGATCGGCAAAGTTTGCCTCAAGTTGTGAAACTTTTAAACGGCCCGCCTTCACGTCTGGCGCTGTGGATGATGACATTGCACACTCCCTCAACTACAGGTTCATTCATTACAGATTTTGTTCAAATGGTCAAATTTTTGATTTTATGGACGTGCGCATCGTTTGTCGTTAGATATGTATGACAAATAGAAGGAAAGAACCAAATATGAGCAATACACCACATAAACCTTTGAAACTTCGCTCACAGAATTGGTTCGATAACCCAGATAATGCCGATATGACGGCGCTGTATCTGGAGCGTTATTTAAACTATGGTTTTACGCTGGGTGAACTTCAGGGCGGTAAGCCCATCATCGGCATTGCCCAAACCGGAAGTGATTTATCGCCCTGCAATCGCAGCCATGTGGAACTGGCCAAGCGCGTGCGCGATGGCATTATTGCCGCTGGCGGCATTCCGCTGGAATTTCCCATTCACCCCATCCAAGAAACTGGAAAGCGCCCAACGGCTTCGCTGGATCGTAATCTGGCATATCTCTCTTTGGTTGAAGTGCTTTATGGTTATCCGCTGGATGGCGTGGTTCTCACCATTGGCTGCGATAAAACCACGCCTGCCTGTTTGATGGCAGCGGCCACAGTTGATATTCCAGCCATTGCCCTTTCATCGGGCCCCATGTTGAACGGTGATTACAAAGGCCAACGCACCGGCTCTGGCACAATTGTTTGGCTTGCCCGCGAAAAATTGGCCACGGGCGAAATTGACTATAAGGGCTTTGTGGATTTGGTTGCTTCATCGGCGCCTTCGGCTGGCTATTGCAACACCATGGGCACAGCCACTACCATGAATTCGCTGGCTGAAGCTTTGGGCATGTCTTTGCCCGGTAATGCGGCAATTCCGGCACCGTATCGTGAGCGTGGCCAGATGGCCTATGAAACCGGAAAGCGGATTGTGGAAATGGTGGCGGAAGATTTAACCCCTTCCAAAATTATGACACGCAAGGCCTTTGAAAATGCTATTGCTGTCAACACCGCAATCGGCGGCTCGACCAATGCGCCCAATCATTTAAACGGCATTGCGGCCCTGCTTGATATCAAGCTTGATGTGAAAGATTGGGAAACCCACGGCCATGATTTGCCTTTGCTGGTCAACTTGCAACCGGCTGGTGAATATCTGGGTGAAGATTATCACCGTGCAGGCGGTGTTCCCGCTGTTGTGGCAGAATTAATTTCAGCCAAACGCATCCATGAAGATTGCATCACAGCCAATGGCAAAACCATTGGCGAAAATTGCAAAGATAAATTTTCGTGGAACCGCAAAGTTATTCGCGCCTTTAATGAGCCTATCAAAAACAATGCCGGATTTAAAATGTTGCATGGCAATTTGTTTGAATCGGCCATTATGAAAACATCCGTCATCTCGGAAGAATTCCGCAACCGTTATTTGTCGAATGCCAAAGACCCCAATGCCTTTGAAGCCAAGGCCATTGTGTTTGATGGGCCGGAAGATTATCATGCCAACATTGATAACCCGAAATTAGGCGTGGATGAAAACACCATTTTGTTCATGCGTGGCGTGGGGCCGCTTGGCTATCCCGGTGCTGCTGAAGTTGTGAATATGCGCGCACCTAATTATCTTTTGGCCAAGGGCATTCGCTCTTTGCCTTGCGTGGGCGATGGCCGGCAATCTGGCACATCAGGTTCACCATCCATTTTAAATGCTTCGCCTGAAGCAGCCGCAGGTGGCGGCTTGGCGCTTTTGAAAAATGGCGACATGGTGCGCATTGATTTG
Source organism: Hyphomicrobiales bacterium (assembly GCA_025356765.1). Classification (GTDB taxonomy): domain Bacteria; phylum Pseudomonadota; class Alphaproteobacteria; order Rhizobiales; family Aestuariivirgaceae; genus Aestuariivirga. Next base: position 5,502 of record JANXRO010000215.1, read on the forward strand.
AACACAGGTGATTGCAACATGCTTGTGTCCAAGGAAGAGTTGGCAACACGGCGCGCCGAACTGGAAAAGAGCGGCGGCTATAAAGTGGCGCCATCGCAAACGCCGTGGCAGGAAATTTTCCGCAACACCACAGAACAATTGGCCCAGGGTATGATTATCAAGGGATCGACCAAATTCCAACGCATTGCCAAAACCATGGGTATTCCGAGGGATAATCACTAATGCTTGAACTTAAATCAAATGGACTTCGCGCAGTTTTTTCTGAAAATGGCGCAAGGTTGTTGGCGCTTGAAGTGAATGGTGTTGACGTTGTTTTTGGCAATGCTTTGGATTTTGATGTTGCCACGGGTGAAGCTTCGGCAGGCTCTGTCTGCGGGCGTTTTGCTGGCCGCATTTCCAAAGCTGAATTTGAGCTTGATGGCCAAACCCATAAGCTGGTTCCCAATCGTGATGGCTTTCAATTGCATGGCGGCCCGCATAATTTTGGCAATCAAAATTGGCAGCATAAAAAGAAGGGCAATGAGATAAGCTTCACTTTTGTAAGCCCTGATGGCGACCAAGGGTTTCCGGGCCTCATGCGTGCCGTTGCCACCTATCGTTTGGAAGGCAAGGTTTTGTCGCTGGAAATTTCAGCCACAACCACCAAGCCCACGGTGCTTAATCTCACCAATCATGCCTATTGGAATATGATGGGCCCAAGCGCTGGAAAAGACGCTGCCTTTACTCAGGAATTGCAGTTTAATGCTTCACATTATTTGCCAATAACACCGCAGCTTTTGCCCACGGGTGAAATTGCCAAGGTTGAGGGCACACGCTATGATTTTCGCAAGCTGCGGCCCATTGCCGAGCCCTATGACAATTGCGTTTTGCTGGATGGCAAACGTGGCACATTAAAACAAGCTCTCACGCTGCGTGACCCCGCATCGGGCCGCCGCATGGAAGTGTGGACAACCGAATGTGCTGTGCAGTTTTATACTGCAATCCATTGGGACGATACGGTGCGCGGCAAAAACGGTCGCAACATGTTGCATCATCAGGCGATCGCGATCGAGCCGCAAAATCTGCCCGACGCTCCTAACCAACCGCATTTTCCTTCAGCAGTTCTAAGACCCGGCCAAACCTATCGCAATCGGATTGAGTGGCGATTTGGGTGAACCTTTCGTTCATTCTCCCCTCATCACCGCCCTCATCAGTCATCCCCGCGTAGGCGGGGATCCAACTTCCTTGATCACGTATGGTTTCAAGTTGGATTCCCGCCTGCGCGGGAATGACGGTCTAGAGGGTGGATTGGGTGGGTATGAAAATTAGTTCCTAAACCCCTTGGCAATATTCCTAATACGTTCTAGGCGGGCTTGGTCTTCTTCCCTCTTGTTTCGAACGCCACGAAATCACCAAGCGAACAAACTTGTCCTGCGCCAACATGAACGCCAGATGAACGGGGCATATGGCTTTCATTCACAACCGTTCACCTAGTTTGCAACCATGAAGAGCCAATGGGGTGCATTGGTTCAGTAAAGGAGTTTCCCCATGTTTTTTAAGTCCATGTTTGCTAAATCCGTTTTCGCCGCCGCTGCCATTGCCGCAACAGTGGCCTTAGGTTCTGCCACTTCGGCCCAAGCTGATCCCCACATCAATTTTTCATTCGGTGTTGGCGTTCCGTTTTACGGTTCAGGTTATGATTCTGGTTATGGCCCAGATCCTTATTATCAACCCCATTTCCGTCATCACCGTCATCATTACCAAGATTGGAATGACTACGCTGATCTGCCACCGCCCCCACCACCTGTGGCTTACAGCATAAGCTGCAGCACGGGCCGCAATATTCTGCGCCAAAATGGCTTTCGTGATGTTCAGGCCTATGATTGCCAAGGCCCAGTCTATGGCTATCAAGCTTGGAAACGCGGTGAAATGTTCCGCGTTGCTGTAAACTTCCGCGGCCAGGTTGTGTCGGTTAATCCGGTCTACTAAATTATAAATCTCAGACAGGGGGCCATAACCTCCTGTCTTTTTTTGCCGCAATCATGCCTTTTTTAAGTTGAGATTTTCAGGCATAATTGATGAATTGATGGAGCTACGCCATGTTCAAATCTTTAATTCCGCTGACACTTTTGCCGCTTTTGGCTTTCGCCCAGCCCGCTGAAGCGCGTCGTTTATACTGGTGGCAGATGATCGGGCCTGATGGTGAGGTTAATCAACCCCAATATCAAGATCCGAACTATGATCCGCAATTTGATAATTCAGATGCTTATGCTGATGATCAAGCGGCGCAAGATATGTTTAACCAGCGTGAATATGATCTTTATAAACGCGAAATGCGCAAGCCCCGCGGATATGATGCCAATTATGATCCGCAATTTGATTATCAGGATCAACCGCGATTTGAGCCCCAACCGCGCATCATTCATAAAAAGAAACTGGTTTTCAAAAAGCCTGTTCCGGCTACACAAACGGCCAAAGTCCAGCCACCTTACAAGCCCCCTGTTGTCAGCACAGGCCCAGTCAGCCAAGTAAAACCCGCCAAAGTTGCCAGCCTTTCGGGCGTAAGCTGCACCAAAGGTTCAAGCATTGTATCAAGCTTTGGCTTTAGCAGTGTTGCAACAAAATCATGCGCTGGCAGCACGTTGATCTATAGCGCCAGCCGCGGCGGCAAAAATTTTGAAGTTGAAGTCAGCGCCGTAAGTGGTGAACTTACTGCGGTAAAAAAGCTTTAGCTTAACCAAATCGCAACAGAAGCTGGCGCAGACTTCAACCTCTGTAAGTGAGGTTGGCTATGCGTAACACACCTGAAGCACACGAAGGTTTCATTCTGTCTTGCCCTGTTTCAGATACGCCGGGCACACCAGTGCGTGAAATTCGAAAACGCGGTAATATTCCATTGGTCTTGCAAGAAGACGTGGTGGTGGAATTAAAACGCTCTGACATGTTGGAAAGCTGGCGCAGCACCTGCGCCCTTGGCCGCAAAAGATCAGATGATCTTATCCACCAAGCAGCAGCGCGCATCAGCCAAGCATTGGAAGATGAAGACACTTGCGATGTTGGCGACCTTGCCCAAGATATGACAGCATTTTTTCTCTTGGCCCTGCGTCAGCAAGGCCTCGACCTTGCCCAAGCTTCGCGCTTTTGCCTGCTCGGATGGCATGAAAATCGTCAAGATCAATTGAGCATCAGGCGCTATTAACAGCTTCTGGCAATTTGGTATCGGAATTGAAAATTTAATGCCCACTCTTGAATTGCCGAATGGTTATTATGAATTGCCCAAAGGCAAACTGGTCAATGTTGTAACCTGTTTGGAGATGGTGGAAAAGCCAGCCCCCATCACCATCACTTGGCCACAGGGTGTGGAACTGCGTCGATTTGGGCCCGAAGATTTGAGTGATTTTCGCGTCCTGTTTGAAAAAATTGGCCGAGACCTGATGTGGTTTTCTCGGTTGATCATGCCAGATGAAAAACTCAAAGCCATTCTTTCCAATCCTAAAATCGAAAGCTTTGCCTTGTTGCAAAACGGAAAAGCCATCGGCTTGTTGGAACTGAATTTTGAAGCGAGCCCAGATTGCGAACTGGCATTTTTCGGCCTGACCAATGATGTGATCGGCACTGGTTTTGGAAAATTGCTGATGGCCGAAGCTAAAAACCGCAGTTGGGCAAAACCCATCACAAGGCTTTGGGTTCACACCTGCCACTATGATCATCCCCGCGCTGTTGGATTTTACAAAGCTTCGGGCTTTGTTCCCTATACCTTGATGATTGAAGTTCATGATGATCCGCGCCTGTCGGGGCACATGCCGCTGGATGCAAGCCCGCATGTGGCGCTGATCCATCCTTAATTAATAATTGACCAGCTAAGCTTCACTTTTTAAGACGAGTTTAAATGTATAGCTTTTTGTTAGAGATGCGCCCCGAACTTCCCATAACCTTGGCGCTGCTTGCCTTGCTTGGTTTGCGTTCGCGCATTCACCCCAAAACATCGCTTTTCATTCAATCGGCACCCAACAAAGTTTGGAGCTTGATCAACGTGGTTCACGGGAAAACCGACAATTGGGGCCGGATCAAAATTCTTACAGAACTTATTGATGAAGCAACCCAAACCTATTTGATGACATATACAACCACGATGACCCAAGGTGTGTCCACACCATTCCAAGCCAAATTCCGCATCGCAGAGCGCGTGCCCGAAAAAACTTTGGTGTTAAAACGCGTAGGCCTTGAAGGAAAATCTGAAAATAATGAGCTGTTGGAAATTCGTTATGATCTTGCTTCTGAAAAAGACGGAAGCAGGCTTTTAACTTCATATCTTTGGGGATCACGCCCACTCACAGCACAACTTCTGGCACGGGCAGATTTGTGGGGCGGGGCTTATCGCCTCAAAGGTTTGGCTGAAACTGGTGAGCCCAATAACAAACCGTTTTTCTGGATCTCGGTGGCCGTTGCTTTGGTCACGGGTCTATTATCACTGGCAGCATTTGGTTTAAGCTTGGGCCTGCCCATTGCCTTGGTTTTGGTGTTTGCATTGTTCGTGCATGAATTTGGCCATCTGCTGGCATTTCGCCTTATGGGCCAACCTTGGGGCCGCATTATCTTCTTGCCATTTATTGGCGCCATCGCGGTTCCTAGGCTGCCCTATCAAAGCCAAGGGCAAAGCGTGTTTGCGGCCCTTATGGGCCCCGGATTTTCGGCCATCTTGGCGGTGGCGTGCCTCATTCCCTATTGGTTGGGGTGGCAAGATGCCAAGTTTTATGCGGCAGTGGGGGAGATTACCGCCGGATTAAATCTCGCCAACATGATCCCCGCTGAACCCTTGGATGGCGGCATCGCCTTGCGATCAGTTTTGACAAGACTGGTGGGCAAATATGCATCCTTCGCTTTAATGGGCGTTGGCTTGGTGATTGGCTTATTCGGTTTTGCGATTAACCAGATTATTCTGGTTCTGTTTGGCAGCTTGGCGATATTGGCCAATATCAAAACCCGCAAAATTGACTCTGGCCTTATTCCACTTTCAAAACTGCAGCTTTGCATTTCCGCTTTTGGTTATATGGCAATTACCGCAGCACACATGACGCTCTTGCGATTCTTCCTTGATTATTTAAATGTGCTGAAAGTGTGAGTGATCCTGTCCAACTCGATGCGTCCCAGAGAAAAATAAAATCAACTCTGGACGCTTTGCTCAGTGCACTTGACCAAAAGCCTCAAGGGCTGTTTGCCAAAATATTTGCGAAAAAAGCACAGGCCGCTCGGGGCATTTATATTTGGGGATCGGTGGGCCGCGGCAAAACCATGCTGATGGACCAGTTTTTTGAAGCCGCCCCCAATCTGCCCAAACGCCGCGTCCACTTTCATGCCTTCATGCAGGAAGTTCACCAAGCTCGTGCCGCGCACAAGTCTGACGATGTAATCGCAGAAATTGCCCAAGGCATTGCAAGCCAAACCAAACTGTTGTGTCTGGATGAAATGCAAATATCAGATATTGCCGATGCCACAATTCTGGGCCGTTTGTTTGATGCTCTGTGGGCGCGCGGCGTAACAATTGTCACCACCTCTAACCAACCACCCGAAGGCCTTTATAAAGACGGCCTCAATCGGCACTTGTTTTTGCCTTTTGTTTCGAAACTCAACGCAACTTTGGATGTTGTGCATCTGCAAGATGGCAAAGACTATCGCTTGGGGCGCATTGTTAATCACCAGCTTTATGTCACCCCGCTTGGGGCCAAAGCCGGTGAAGCCATTGAACAGATTTGGCATGTTTTGGCCGACGGTGAAATTGGCAAGGTTCAAGACATTGATGTTTTGGGCCGCAAACTTCGTGTTCCAAAAGCAGCGCATTCTTGTGCTCGTTTTACTTTTCCCGAATTGTGTGAGCAACCGCTAGGCGCGCCGGACTATTTGGCTTTGGCCCAAAATTTTAGAACCGTGATGATTGAGCATGTTCCTGCTCTCAAAGCATCGGATCGGAATCAAACCAAACGCTTTATTCTGTTGATCGATACGCTTTATGATGCCGGAACGCGCGTCGTTATTTCGGCCGCCGCTTCGCC
>JANXRO010000020.1 GCA_025356765.1 Hyphomicrobiales bacterium
TTGATCCGGGCTTTGGCCATGTCTCTGGCCATGGCGAAGGGGCCAGAGCAGTTTTGGAAGTGCGAAGCCACGAAGTGCCATTTATATTGGAAGATGCACAAATTATAGGTCGCCTGGTCTATGAGCCGCTGACCGAACCACCCGATGTGGTCTATGGCCAAAGCCTTAATTCCAACTATCAACAGCAAGGCCTGAAGCTTTCGAAACACTTCAAGGCGTTTGATCCACTGACGAAATGATGTAATCTTCTATCAGCGGCGCTTGCGGCGCATTTTTTGGGCCAGCATCTCAGAGGCCAGCAATGCCGCCACTGCCAATGCAATCGAAAACCATACCAAGCGGAAAGCCGCTGCATCGCCATTGGGCACTTGCAGAAGGGTGTGGATGGCAAGGGCCAAAGTTTGCGTTTCGCCGGGGATATTTGAAACAAAGGTGATGGTTGCGCCAAATTCACCCAAAGATTTGACATAGCCAAGCGCCAAGGCAGCAAATATACCGGGGCTGGCAAGCGGCAAGGCGATTGTCATAAATTTCTGCCAGCGAGATGCACCCAAATCGAGAGCCGCATCTTCAAATTCTGGATTGATCGCCTCAAAGGCAATGCGAATGGGCGGGATCATCACCGGCAATGTCATCACCGCGGCGGCAAGGGCAGCGCCTGTCCAGCGAAAGGCAAAAGTAATACCGGTCAGATCATAAAGTGGTGCACCAATAAACCCTTTGCGGCCAAAGGCGATCAGCAAAATAAATCCGGTCACAACAGGCGGCAACAACAGCGGCAAATGTGCAACTGCCGAAAGCAGCGCTTTTCCGGGGAAAGATTTTCTGGCCAAAACATAACCAAGGGCCACGGCCAAGGGCATGGAAAAAAAGGTGGCAAGCAATGCCACCTTCAAACTGAGAACAATTGTGGTTATTTCTTCAGCTGTCATTTCACTTGTGTAAAACCATCCTTCAACAGGATTGCTTGTGCCTCAGCGCCCTTTAAGAATGCAATAAACTTTTCGGCATCGGCATTGGTCGATGCAGCAACCACAGCCGCAGGATAGAGAATGGGGGCGTGGCTATCATCTGCAAAAGTTGCAACAACATCCACTTTGGGCTCAGCCTTGGCATCGCTTCCATAAACCACGCCAAGCTTGGCTTCACCCTTGGCCACAAGGGAAAGTGCCGCGCGCACATTGTCTTGCATGACAACATTTTTTTCAACAGCGGCCCATTCACCAAGCTTTTCCAATGCGGCTTTGGCATATTTGCCAGCAGGCACCGATTTTACATCTGCCAAAGCGATTTTGTCTTGGCCAAGCGCATCGGCAAGCTTGTCAATTTTCACCTCAAACTTTGCGTCTTTGGCTTTCACAACCACCAAAGTGTTGCCCGCAATGTCGTGGCGCGTTGCATCATTGATTAGTTTTTTGCCAGCAAGATAATCCATCCACGTTTCATCAGCTGAAATGAATACGTCAGCAGGAGCCAATGCTTCAATCTGTTTGGCAAGCGTACCAGTGGCGGCATAAGTGGCCACAATGCCATTGCCTGATTTGGTTTTGTAAACCGCGCCAATTTCATCCAATGCATTTTTCATGCTGGCCGCCGCAAAGACATTAATGTCGGTGGCATGGGCCAAGGGCGCTACCAAAAAACTTGCGATAACAACGACGGAGAATTTTTTGAACATTTTGGAATGAACCTTTCGCTATATCTTGTTGGATATAACGGTCATCCACAAAAGTCAATTTGTGCGAGGTGGTGTAAGAACCAGATCGTTTAAGGGTTGGCTTCTGCCACTTGGGCGGCGGATGGCGCATTCTGCATCATGGCCAGAACTTTTTGCTTGTTCGCACGGAAATTGGCCAAGTCTTTGCCAGCCAATTGCTTGCCGCCCGTGGCGCGCACGGAAAGTGGGTTCACGGCCTTATCATCAATGCGCACTTCAAAATGCAAATGCGGGCCGGTGGAGCGCCCGGTGGAACCCACATAGCCAATCACTTGGCCTTGGTTCACATGAACACCCTCGCGGATGCCCGCTGCAAAGCGGCTCATATGCGCATAAAATGTTGAATAATGATCGTTGTGGCTAACCTCGATGGCGTTGCCATAACCATTTTCACGCCCTGCCTGGGCAATTTCGCCAGAACCGGCGGCATGAATTGGTGTTCCATAAGCTGCACCAAAGTCTACGCCGGTGTGCATTTTGGAATAGCCCAGCAGCGGATGAACCCGCATGCCAAAGCCAGACGTTAAATGCGCACCGTTTACTGGCGTTTTCAACAAGGCACGCGCGGCTGAACGACCATTGTCATCAAAATAATCGGTCAGACCGTCAGCTGAGGTGAAGCGATAATAGGTGCGGGTAATGCCGCCAGTTGTAAGTTTTGCCAAATGCAACACTTTGCGCTTGGAAGAAGAGCCTGAAAGTGGGTTGCCATAAAACACTTCAAACGTGTCGCTTGCGGCCACCTGGCGTTGGAAATCCACATCAAACGAGAACACATGAGTAAATTCGCTCACGATGTAGCTTGGAATTTTATTGTCTTCAGCTGTCGACGAAAGCGAAGCGCCCACTTTGCTGGTGGAATGAAATTGGGTGACCAGCGGTTTTTCGCCATATTGCGATTTGGCCCCTTCGTCTTTGCCGTCAATCGAGGCCGAAAACTGGCCATCTTCATCAGCATCAACTGTAATGGCTTCTTTGGGGCCGGTGTTGAAAGACAGTTGCACCGGGAAAGTAACTTCACGGCCATAAAAGTCGATCTGGCGATCAAAGGTCACTTCAAACTTTGTGCCGGCCTTGATCATCTTGGTTGGGATGATGGGTTCGATAGAGGCAACCAAAGCTTCGGCCGAGGCTTGGGAAACGCCGCGCTGGGTCAATTCATCCACAATCGTTGAATCGCTGGCAAGGGTGAAGCTGTCATCCACTGGCTCGGGCGGGGGCGTTTTGGTTATGGTTGTGATGTTTTCAGAACTGGTTGCAGCAGATTGAATATCTGCGTCCAAAACCTTTGTGCGCTCTTTGCTATAGGGTAACTCGGAATCAGTGATCTTCGGATAGGCATAGCCGCCGGTTAAATCACGCTCGGCCAAAATTTGCTTATCGCCCGTTGGACTTTGCGGTCGCGCTATTTGGCCAGGCTCAGCAATTGCGGCTTGGGCTGATTGCGGCTTGGCATTATGGCCAAACAGACCGAGCACAAAACCGCCCACCAGCAATGTGCCGGTTATACCTGCAATGCAGGTTGAAAGCAGCCAACGATGTTGCGTGTCGTTTTCAAGAAAGGATGTTTCAAGATCAAAACTGTCCACAGGACGCGCAAGAGGAATCAAACGTCCCTCATCGTCTTGGGCAATTAAATGCCTTTTGCGTCTTGGACTATTCAACGAACTAAACTTCCTCGTAAACCTACTGGCCGCACTGCCGCCCAACGCAACTGCGCCGGACATTGCATCGCGCCCATACCCCTGTCAACGTTTTATGTCCAACAGGGAATTACAAACATCCAAGCTTTGCATGCATAACTTTCCATTTCGTTAACCATAACGGAGGGCAGTTTAGATTGATTCATAAGGGAAGTGGGGGGTAAGAGGCGCTGATAGGCATTTCACCTTGAAGTTTTGATGACACCGCAACAAAAAACCATCAATTTTTAGTTCCACGTGTCAAAAATCCACCTGTTTTTGATTTTAAACAACGCCAGATTCGCCGTCCACTGACGAATATAAATACGCAATTTCAATAGGTTATAAAAAATCGTAACATTTTTAAAAAACCTTGTTGACTCTTTTCGAAGCCTCGACCTATAAGCCGCTCACTGAGGGCCTGGGGCGCAACGGTTAAGCGCCAACGGCCTCATGGAAATTCAAGAGCGATCGGCGCTTCTAGCCGGCAACCCGAAAGGGGAACCGAGCAAAGAACTGTCTGTCGCTTATCGGAGCCGAAAAGCTCCCCGCTGTTTGTCATTGTAAACGAAAGAAAGAGAAGCGCAGGCGGCGTGTGTCCTGGCGGTTCGATCTGGTAACAGATTGAACAACCGAAACATATAGTCGAATGCGTTTTATCAAATTGAGAGTCAATAAAGCTTCGATAGTAATATCGAGTGTACATATTAACTCTCGTCAATTTTTTAATACGTTATGCGATCAATAGACAATGGTTTACCATTGTCGAGCTGTTTCAAACTTGAGAGTTTGATCCTGGCTCAGAACGAACGCTGGCGGCAGGCTTAACACATGCAAGTCGAACGGTTGTAGCAATACAGCAGTGGCAGACGGGTGAGTAACACGTGGGAACCTTCCTAGAGGTACGGAACAACGCAGGGAAACTTGCGCTAATACCGTATACGCTCTTGCGAGGAAAGATTTATCGCCTTTAGACGGGCCCGCGTAGGATTAGGTAGTTG
>JANXRO010000031.1 GCA_025356765.1 Hyphomicrobiales bacterium
CGCACAAAAACCGGGCCTGAGAAAAGATTGTCGGTTGGAATATCAAAAAAGCCTTGAATCTGTCCGGCGTGCAAATCAATCGTCAACACGCGATCAGCGCCCGCATGCGTAATCAGATTGGCCACAAGCTTGGCAGAAATGGGCGTTCGTGGTCCGGGCTTGCGATCTTGGCGAGCATAGCCAAAATAAGGCACAACGGCTGTAATGCGTTTGGCCGAAGCGCGGCGCAAAGCGTCAGTGATAATCAGCAATTCCATCAAATGGTCATTGGTGGGAAATGACGTGGATTGGATAATGAACATATCCTGCCCGCGCACATTTTCCTGGATTTCGACAAACACTTCCATGTCGTTAAAACGCTTCACCACCGCTTTGGTGATGGGCAAATTCAAATAAGAACAAATCGCTTCCGCCAACGGCCTGTTGCTGTTGCCGGATACAATTTTCATCATTCTCATTATTCCTTCGGGGGGCGTTGAAGGCTCTATAACAATCTGATGAAGCCGCCGCCAGAGGCAAATGTAGCTGTTGAAAATAGGGTTAGCGATCCTAGCCTAGCGATACCTTGCGATCAGTTTGAATATGCCATCGGCTGCGGCTTGGGCGGCAAAGTCTGCCGTCTGGCCCCAAGCCCCGTCGAGTGAATGGGCTGGCACTTGGTTGTTTTGGCCAACATCGCCCAAGGTTTTGCCCTTGGGTTCCGTCACCAGCCAATGAATATGCACGTTTTGCGTGGTGGCCTGTGCTGCATCAAGCACAACAGTGCCGCGAATGGTCAAAGCATCGTTGCGTGGGGCCGACAAAACCGGCCAACCCGACTCGCGCAACACTTTGCGCATGGCTTGCGTCAACTCTGCATTGGCCTTGGGTGAAACTCCACTCACAGCAACAACTGCAACGGCTTTGATGGTGATCGCACCTTTTTTCGCAGGCCTTGGACTTTCGAGTTTTTCGGCAACAACCGGCGTGGATGCAACTGGCGGCGCAACATCAGGCGGTGGCACAACAGTGGCCGCTTGTGGCCCGTTTAAAGTTTCAAGGTCCAAATCATTTTGCGCACCCGGCGGCGCTTTCACTAATGCCTCCCAAGGCGGCTTCACCAATGACTGATCGTTCACGGGTTGTGGCGCATCCTTGGCCAATTGCAACGGGTTTGATGTGCAGGCCGAAAGCAACAGAAGTGTGATTAATAGCCAGCGCCTCATCACGCCATCGCAATTGTTGAAATCAATCGCCCATAATCTGGCTCAGCCTTGTGCGTGGCGCGACGATAGCTGAAAAACCGTGCTTCGTCGCTATAAGTGCAAAGCCCCAAATCAACCACTTTTCCAATGCCAAAGGCCCGCATACGATCAACCAAAAACATTGGTAAATCAAACATATAATGATTTTTCTTCAGTGATGGGATGAAATATTTCAAAAAGCTTTTATCGCGCTCTTTAAACGCTTTCAAAAATTCTGGCCCCACTTCATAAGCCTTTTGCGAAATGGTTGGCCCCAACACAGCAACAACATTTTCACGCCGTGTTCCGTGGCGTTCCATCTCAACAACTGTACTGCGAAATACGCCGTTCAGCGCGCCCTTCCATCCGGCATGGCAGGCCCCGATGCTGCGGCCCTTGGCATCTGCAAATAAAATGGGCCCGCAATCAGCCGTTAAAATTCCAAGCGCAAAACCCGGACGTGTGGTCACAAGCCCGTCAACTTTTGGTCGCTCGTCAAAGGGCTGCATCACAAAAGCAACGTCTATGCCGTGCACCTGGTAAGGTGATACCAAATGATCTGCGCCCACTTTCATTCTTTCAGCCACCACGGCGCGGTTTTTTTTCACCAGCTCAATGTCATCGCCTGAACCAAGGCCGCAATTCAATGATGAAAATATGCCTGATGAAAACCCGCCTTGGCGCGTGAAAAAACCGTGTTTCACATTCGGTAATTTCAAATCATCGGACAAAATTTCAAACGAAGTCATGGCGCCTCAAATGGATAAATCGGCTGGCGCAAACGTTGCGCCACAGCCAACACTTTAAACAATTGCCCCATTTCTTTGTCATCAACAAGGCGCGCTGCACCCGTCAAAAAATCCTTGCGCGTTTGGCCCACGAGCTTTGCTGCCAATTTTGCGGCCCGCGCCTCAAGCCCCATCTCGTTCAAAAACGCGCCTTGGGTTTTGGGGGAAAGAACGGCAGCACCTCCCGCCGCAAAGGCTTTGGCCAATGCTTCAAAATCCACATGCACGGTTAAATCACTTTCACTTGGGTGTTCCACCACACCAACAGTTTTGTGGGCTTTCAAGGCTTGCAAAGTTTCACCAGCAGCTGTTTGCAAGTGGCCATAGTCGATCACCAAACCAGCCCCGCCCAGTGCATCAATGCGCGCGCCCAAGCTTGTGGCGATGGCTGAAGACACGGTTGAGATTTCATTTAACCCTTCTAAAAGCCCCGGAACTTGCGGAATAGGCCTGATGGCCAAAACCAAGTCATCACCTTCCACATCAACACAACGTTCATAAGTTGCGCCATTATGGCGGATAAGTTGCTGCGCTGGCAGGGCGTCAAAAAACTCATTGGCCACAAAAATCAATGGCTCTTGCGGCAGGGTTTCAACACTATCATGCCAAGTGATTTGTCGATCAAGCTTGTCCCGCTGCGCTTGGCGCAACACCGGGCTGGTTTCTACCAAATGCACTTGCACGGCTTCGCTAAATTCTTTCATTTTGGCGGTGGCGCGCAAAATGTCGGCCATCAACGTGCCCCGGCCCGGCCCCAATTCCACCAATAAAAATGGCGAAGGCGAACCCACCGCCTGCCAAGCGGCAACACACCAGATGCCAACAAGCTCGCCAAAAATTTGGCTGATCTCAGGCGCTGTCGTAAAATCTCCCGCCGCCCCAAATGGGTCGCGGTTCATATAATAACCCAGTGTAGGATGGCCCAAACACAGCGCCATATAATGATCAATCGGCATAGGCCCACTGGCTTTGATCATGGATACAATAAGCTTTTTCATGTTCGCTTTGATCGCCACAACAACCAAACTCCAACAGCCACCAACGGCAGCGACAAAATCATCCCCTGCGTTACAAAGCCTGCATAATATCCAATAAAGGAATCTGGCACGCGGAAAAATTCAACGAATATGCGAGAGCAACCATAAATCAGCGCAAACAAGCCCGAAGCCCTTCCCGGGTGTGCCAAGGCTTGAAAGCGGTGGGTTGCCACGCGCACCACAAAAAATAAAACCAGCCCTTCAAGAAGTGCCTCGTAAATCTGGCTGGGGTGGCGGCCAAAAGTCTCGCCCGGAAAAATCACGGCCCACGGCATATCGCTGGCCCGACCATAAAGTTCAGCATTGATAAAATTGGCAATGCGCACAAAACCCAATGCGGGTGGAACTGATGCAGCCCCCAAATCCAACATCCGATCCAGCGTTGTGCCAATGCCGCGGCCATAAAAATAACAGGCCATCACCACCCCCAAAAAACCACCGTGGAAAGACATTCCGCCATCCCACACCTTAATAATATCAAGGGGTTGTGAAAGATATTTCAACGGTTGATAGAACAACACATAGCCAAGCCTTCCCCCGCCAACTACACCCAGAAACATCCAGATGAACATGTCATCAATTTGTTTTGGCGTCATGGCGGGTGCCCATTTGCCCCACAGCGCTGCGTTCAAAACCAGGCGCTTCATATACCATGTGGCAAACAGCATTCCGGCCACATAACCCATGCCATACCATTTGATGGTGATGGGCCACGAAATCAGATTGGGCGAGATGGGCGGAAATGGAATGGCTGCAAACATGGCCAAATCAAATGCCCGTGTTCGTGCGTCTTCGCAAGCACTTGAAAACATCCCCCGAAATTACTAGCTAGGAGTCAACAGAGGGAGGCTTTGATGCCCGCAACCAATTCTCGCTTTTTTGATGAACTTGCCAAACTGATGACCAATGCCGCAGGCGCCGCACAAGGTGTTCGCAAGGAAGTTGATACCCTTGTTCAAGCTCAGGTTGAACGCGTGTTGAACAACTTGAATGTGGTCAAGCGTGAAGATTTCGACGTTGTCAAAGACATGGCTGAAAAAGCCCGCAGCGAAAACATGAAGCTTGAAGCCAGAATTGCTGAGCTGGAAAAGAAACTCTCCCCGCAATAAGCCTGTGGACGAATCAACAGTCTGATTGCGGCGCAAAGGTTACTCAGTCATTTTCAATTTCGAAACCAACGGCGATTCGTTGTATCGGAGAATTGAATGACGGCCATTGCCGCAACCCATCATAAAACGAAAAACCCGCTCGATCGGGTAGAGCGTTTGGCTGAAACCAAGGCATGGAATGTAGATCGCACCAACGACCATGAAGTTGTGATGCTTGTGGGCGGCGGCTGGGCTGATTTGAATTTGTCATTCACCTGGCGTGATGATTTGGAATCGCTGCATTTTGCCTGTGTGCTGGATTTGAAGGTGCCTGAAAAGCGCCGCGACGAAGTGGCAAAACTTCTGGCCACCATCAACAGCCAATTGGTGCATGGCCATTATGATCTGTGGTCGGATGGATCAATCGTGTTTCGTTATGCGCTAGTTCTGGCAGGTGGTGCCCGCGTCAATGATGCCCAATGCGAAGCAATCATCGCTCTGGGACTGCAAACCACGCAGACCTATTATCCCGCCATTCAATTCGTCATCTGGGCTGGCCACAGCGCCGATGAAGCGTTAAAAAGCGCATTGCTTGAAACCATGGGTGAAGCATGAGCGTAATCGTTCTCGCTGGATGTGGCAAAATGGGTGGTGCCATGCTCGAAGGCTGGCTGAAATCCGGCATTGATGCAAAGCGCATTGTGGCGCTTGATCCAAAACCGCCAGATGAAGTGGCCGCGATGCTAAAGGCCCATAACATCAGGCACAATCCACCGCTTGTCGATATTACAAATGTTGAAGCCATCATCATAGCAGTAAAGCCCCAAATGATGGCCGAAGTTCTGCCCCAATTGGCAAGCTTGCAACATTCAAAACCAGTCAACTTGTCAATCGCCGCCGGAAAAACCATCGCCAGTTTTGAAGCGGCCTTTGGCAACACTGCATCCGTCATCCGCACTATGCCCAATACACCCGCCGCCATCGGGCGCGGCATCACCGCAATGGTGGGCAACAAAAATGTCTCGCCCCAGCAATTGGCCTTGGCCAAATCGCTGTTGTCATCCACAGGTGAAGTGGTGGAAGTAGCGCGTGAAGATATGATTGATATGGTCACGGCCGTTTCAGGCTCAGGCCCAGCTTACGTGTTTTATCTGGCTGAATGTATGGCAGCAGCAGGTGAAAAAATTGGCCTGCCACCAGAACTGGCCATGAAACTGGCGCGCGCGACAGTTTCGGGTGCAGGCGAATTGCTGCATCAATCTTCAAGTGATGCGGCCACCTTGCGCCAAAACGTAACTTCTCCGGGTGGCACGACCTTTGCGGCATTGCAGGTTTTAATGGCTGAAAATGGCATGGCACCTCTGTTTGAAAAAGCCATTGCAGCAGCGGCACATCGGGCCAAAGAATTGGCGGGCTGATGATTAGCTTTGCAGATTTTGAAGCTGTTGACATTCGTGTGGGCACCATCATCGCCGCGGAACCTTTCCCCGAAGCGCGCAAATCCGCCTTCAAATTGAAAATAGATTTTGGCGAAGCCATCGGCATTAAAAAATCATCCGCCCAAATCACCAAACATTATACGGCTGAAAGTTTGCTGGGCCGCCAAGTGGCCGCCGTCGTCAACTTTCCGCCGCGCCAAATCGGGCCGTTTATGTCCGAAGTTTTAACGCTGGGCTTTCCCGATGCGGAAGGCGGCGTGGTTCTCACCTCCCCTTCCCAACCCGTGCCCAATGGTGGCAAACTGTTCTAATGGAACAGATCAAAACCATCGCTGAGCTTGAACAGATTTACGATTTGGCCCCGGTATTGGCATCAATCGCCAAAGAGATTGATCACCTCATTCCCGCCTATCAAAAATTAATTGAGCTTTCGCCCCTTGTGGCTTTGGCCACCATCGGCCAGGGTGGTTTGGATTGCAGCCCACGCGGCGATGCCAAACATTGCGTGCGTGTGCTGGATCCTAAAACCTTGGCCATGCCAGACAGGCGCGGCAACAACCGCATCGACAGTTTGCGCAACATTGTCGCTGATCCGCGCGTGGCCCTGTTGTTTTTCATTCCGGGCAGCGGCACCACATTTCGCGTCAATGGCAAAGCCTTCATCACCAACGATGCAGATTTATGCGCCACCTTCGAAACGGAAGGAAAACGTCCGCGCAGCGTGATCATCATCAAGATCGAAGCGGCCTATACCCAATGCGCCAGAGCAATTCTTCGCGCTGGTTTTTGGGATGCAAAAAATCACGTGACAAAAGATGAAGTGCCCACCAACGGCGATATTCTCGAAGCCCTCACCGGTGGCGAAATCAATGCTGAAAATTACAACAGTGGCTGGGCCGAGCGCGCAAAAAATTCCATGTGGTGATCTTCCCTTCTCCCCTTGAGGGGGAAAGGAAAAACTCTAAATCGGAACTTTCACCGCAACACGAAGGCCGCCAAGTTTGCTGTCTTCCAGCACAATGTCCCCGCCGTGGGCATGGGCAATATCAAGCGCAATGGCGAGGCCAAGGCCAGATCCACTGTGGTCTAAATTTCGTGCCTCATCCAACCGTGTGAACGGCTTGAACACATCGTCGCGCAAGTGTTGCGGAACACCCGGCCCATCATCATCGACATAAAGCCACAAACGTTGGTCGCGCTGCTCGCCTGAAATTTCAACCCGCTTGCCAAAGCGCAAGGCATTCACCAAAATATTGCTGAGAAGCCTGCGAAATGCCGTGGATTTCAATTGAATTTTCATATCAGGCAAATCGCGAATAATAATCTGCTTGCGCGCGCGGTCTAAGCTGTCGGCAAGGCCTCTCACCAAGTCCACCACGTTCACATCACTGGCCTGTTCACCACCATCGCCACGCACGAAGGCCATATAATCTTCCAGCATGTGCTGCATTTCGTTTACATCATCATGCAAGGGTTTGGTTTTGGCCCCGCCACCCAACACAGCCAGTTCCAACTTGAAGCGCGTGAGAATTGTGCGCAAATCATGCGACACACCCGCCAACAATGTTGTGCGTTGTTCCACATGCCGCGCAATGCGCCGCTTCATATCCAAAAAGGCCTCGCCCGCAAGCCTCACTTCTGTTGCACCCTCAGGCTTGAATGAACTGATCTCGCGGCCCTTGCCAAATTGTTGGGCCGCCGCCGTAAGATCTAAAATGGGTTGGATTTGGTTGCGCATAAACACAACCGCAATGCCCATGAACAACAGCGTTGAAAGCGCCATGAACAACAGAAGCAATGGCGTTCCCACAGCTTGGGCGCGATTGGTATCAACCTTAAACACAAACTGTTTGTTGGCATCTACGGCCACCCGAATTTCGACATTACCACCCGCAGAAAAACTATCGACGCGAAACGGCTGGGTTAAATCTTGCGCCAAAAAAGCATTGATGCGCTTATCAAAAACCGAAATCAAAGACGTGGGCTTTTCCTCTGGCAAGGCCACATCTGTTTGCACTTCAAAATCCAAATGCAACTTGTTATGGGCATCGGCTTGAATAACCTTCACCGCCGCTTCAGACCGATCAGACTTTTCATAAAGCGCCACAATCAACGATGTTTCATCAGCAAGCGTGCGCGCCAAAACATTGGCCACATTATCAAGATAACGTGAAACCAATACGCCTGCTAACAAAAGCTGAAGCAACACAACGGGTGTTATCATAATCGCTAAAGCGCGACGATAAAGATCTTCCGGCGCATAGGCTTCCAGCAACATGTTCAAGCGATCATAAAGCGTTTTTTGTTCTGCCATCACATGCCCTGCTCTACATGCAAAACATAACCAGCGCTGCGCACCGTTTGCAAATACCGTGGGTTGGCCGGGTCATCTTCAATCTTTTGGCGCAGCCGGTTAATTTGCACATCAACTTTGCGGGTTGAAACATCCCCACCATCAAGTGCCAAGCCCAGCCGTGAAACAACTTCACCATTAGCCTTGGCCAGAATACGCAAAATTTCTTTTTCAGCAGTGGTCAACCGCAAGGGCACATCAGCTTTGCGCAATTCGCCCAATTGAAGATCAAAGAGAAACAACCCAAAGCGCGCCACATCAACGCGCGGCTTTGCAACAACCGCGCGGCGCAGCAAATTGCGTAACCGCAGCAACAGCTCTTCCGGTTCAAACGGCTTTGGCAAATAATCATCGCTGCCCGATGAAAGTCCCGATATGCGATCAGCAGATTCAGACAAGGCCGAAATCATCAACACCGGAATGTCTGCGCGTTCTTCGCGCAGCGTTTTCACAAAGCTAAGCCCCGTTTCACCTGGCATCATCACATCCAGCACGCAAGCTTCAAAGGCCAAAGCCTGCATCATCTGGCGCGCCGCAATGGCAGATGCCGCAACCGAAACGCGATAGCCATTGCCCGATAGAAAATCCTGCAATAATTTGCGCAAGCGCGCATCATCATCCACCACAAGAATGTGGGGCGCATCATCCACGGGCGGTTAAACCAATGGCCCATTCTTCGGCCATCTTCTGGTTCGCCGGGTCAATCAAATGCAACAACATGGCGTGAAACTTTTCCGGCTCGAATCCCGTTTCCTCACACGCCCGTTCAAAGCGCGCAATTTGTGGCCCCATCAAACGGCCACGTAAGGTTTCGCCTGCGTCTGTCAGATAAAGCAAGCGCTGCCGCCTGTCGCTTTCGCCTTCCTTCTGAAACACATAACCCTTGTCGATCAATTCTTTCAAAACCCGCGCTAAACTCTGTTTGGTAATTTTCAAAATATCCAGCAACGCCGCCACAGTTAAACCAGGATCACGGCCTACAAAGTGCAACACGCGGTGGTGCGCCCGGCCAAAGCCAAATTCCTCCAGCATATGATCTGGATCAGCCACAAAATCCCGATATGCAAAAAACAACAGTTCCACCAAGGAGACTGCTTTTGTTTGGGCATCAATATTTATGTCAGTCATATTGACATATTTTCCAGTTCTGTTATCAAGTCAGCAATAGCGTAATTCACAGCAATGCAAAATATTTTGGAGCAAACCATGACGATTATCCCATTTGACCAACGCGATGGCTCATTGTGGTTTAATGGCGAAATTGTTCCGTGGAAAGAAGCCAA
>JANXRO010000318.1 GCA_025356765.1 Hyphomicrobiales bacterium
TGAACTCAAAGCCGAAGACCGTCACTTAAGGCGTAAACTAATCCTCACCGAAAATGGCAAAGAGATTTTGGTGGATTTGCCACTTTCGGTTTTCATTGAAGATGGTGATCATCTGGAACTTGAAGATGGAACCTTCCTTGAAGTGCGCGCTGCAGAAGAGGAATTGCTGGAAATCAGGGGTGTCAGCCCCGCCCACGTGGTGCAATTGGCGTGGCATATTGGCAACCGCCATTTGGCAGCGCAACTGGAATGGGACCGTATTTTAATTCTGCCTGATCGTATCATTGCCCAAATGTTAGAAAAGCGCGGCGCCACATTAAAACTGGTGCATGAACAATTCTCGCCAGAACATGGCGCCTATCATTCTCATGGATAGTGATGGACGAACCTCCCAACAGCTTCTGCTGTTGCTAAATTGGATGTCACCCGCCTTTCCCATTGGTGCCTATGCCTATAGCCATGGTTTGGAATGGGCCATTGATGATGAACAGATAAAAACCGCTGCCGATGTTGGGTGCTGGATCAGTGATGTGATCACCCATGGCTCTGGCTGGAACGATGCGGTTTTGTTTGTGCAAGAATTTCAAAATCAAAACGTCAATGATTTGGCGCTGGCTTTATGTTTATCGCGTGAACGTCATTTGGAGACAACGCAACTTGGTGCCGCATTTCAAATTGCTGCAGCAATTTTTGTCGATGTGAAAAAGTCTGAAGGTGAAATCGCTTATCCAGTCGCAGCCGCGCGGGCCTGCCTTGCGATGAATTTAAATCTGCAGGATGCTCTTTTAGCTTTCTTGCAAGGATTTTCCAATTCACTTATTTCAGTGGCGGTGCGCCTTGTGCCGATTGGTCAGACAGCGGGCTTGGAAATTATGCGCAACCTTATGGGCGTTGTTGCCAACACGGCGGCCCGCGCCCAAACAGCCACGCTTGATGACTTAGGTTCGTGCACGCTATTATCAGACATTGCCGCCATGAAACATGAAACGCAGCATTCAAGGATTTTTCGCACATGAAAAAGAATGGCCCATTACGCATCGGCATCGGCGGACCTGTTGGGTCTGGCAAAACCACATTGGTTGAAAAACTGTGCAAAGCCATGCGTGAAAAATATTCTGTGGCCGCGATTACAAATGATATTTACACCAAAGAAGACGCATTGATTTTAAACCGCCTTCAGGCCTTGCCGGAAGATCGCATCATGGGTGTTGAAACTGGCGGCTGCCCTCACACAGCAATCAGGGAAGATGCTTCGATCAATCTTGCAGCAGTGGCTGATATGACCAAGCGCCACCCTGATTTGGATGTCATCTTCATCGAGTCTGGCGGCGATAACTTGGCCGCCACCTTCTCACCAGATCTTGCGGATCTTTCGATCTATGTGATTTCAGTGTGTCAAGGCGAAAAAATTCCAAGAAAAGGCGGCCCTGCGATTACGCGTTCAGATTTGCTGGTCATCAACAAAGCCGATCTGGCCCCTCATGTGATGGCAGATCTAAGCGTGATGGAGAGTGATACGAAAATCGCTCGGGGCTCGAGGCCTTACGTGTTCACAGATTTGTTGCGATTGAAGGGTCTAGATGCGATCATATCCCATATTGAAAAGAATGGCGGCCTTGTTTGAATGCAAAAATCAATATCACGCGCGAACAGATTGCGCGTTTCATCGAAGCCATTGCTGATCCTGCCTTGGTGGTGAAGGGCGATGGTTTGATCATTGCCGTCAATCAAAATGCCAATGCGCTGTTTGAACAACATCTTTTAAACCATAATATTTCCCTTGCAGTGCGAACCCCTGCCATTAACAGCGCGGTTGCTGAAGCCTTCTCGCAAGAAAAATCATCCGTTGTGCAACACCAGCTTCACGCCCCCATTTCGCGCAGCTTTGATGTGTTCATCACGCCCTTGAATATGATGGAGCAAGCCTCTCCCTTGGCGTTGCTCACGTTCAAAGATTTAACCTACGAAGAACAGATTGAACGTATGAGAACAGATTTTGTGGCCAATGCCAGCCACGAATTGCGAACACCCTTGGCCTCACTGGCCGGCTTTATTGAAACCTTGCAAGGTGCTGCAAAGAATGACCCCAAAGCCAAAGATGAATTTTTAAAACTGATGAAAGCCCAGGCAGACCGCATGGCCCGCTTGATTGAAGATCTTTTATCATTAAGCCGCATTGAAACCACAGAACATGTGGCACCTTCAGGTGTAGTTGATTTAACGGCTATGGCCAAACAAACTAGAGACCTGTTGCAAGGCTTGGCCCAAGAAGCAAAATGCGAGGTGAAGCTTGATCTGCCGCAATCGCTTCGCGTGATTGGTGATGCCAACCAACTTTCGCAGGTGATTTATAATCTGGTTGAAAATGCCATCAAATATGCCGGCACCAACAAATCGGTGGTGATGAGCGGCGCTGCCCAAGGCAACACCGCAATTTTCACGGTGCGTGATTTTGGCCAAGGCATCGAACAACACCATATCCCAAGGCTGACAGAACGGTTTTACCGTGTCAGCGCCCAAGATAGCCGCATGCGTGGGGGCACTGGCCTTGGTTTGGCGATTGCCAAGCATATTTTAAAACGCCACCGCGGCAAAATTCAGATCGAGTCAAAGCTGGGTGAAGGTTCGAGTTTTTCAATTCACCTTCCAGCAGTTTTAAGTTAGATATATCAGTTACTTAAATTGTCATATTTCTGTTGTAAAATCGTCGCAAAGTCGTCACCTGTCACCCCTAGACGATCCCTCGTGACCGACAACAGGAGAGACGACATTATGAAAAAACTATTCGCCGCAGCCAGCCTTCTGGCCCTTATCGCAACACCAGCATTTGCTGCCCGCGACCAAATCCACGTGGCAGGCTCATCCACCGTTTTGCCTTATGCGCAAATCGTGGCTGAAGGTTTTGCCAAAGCCAATAACAAATTCAAGGCCCCAGTTGTTGAATCAGGTGGTTCAGGCGCTGGCATTAAGCAATTCTGCGCCGGTGTGGGCGAAGCCTTTATCGACATTGCCAATTCTTCACGCCCTATCAAGCCAGAAGAAATTGCAACTTGCGCCACCAATGGCGTGAAAGATATCGTCGAAGCCAAGTTTGGCTATGATGGCATTGTGTTTGCGTTTGATAAATCTGTGGGCGATGTGAAGCTTACACAATCAGATATTTATTTGGCCTTGGCTGCCATGGTTCCTGTTGATGGTAAAATGGCTGCCAACCCAAACAAGACTTGGAAGCAACTGAACAAAGATTTGCCAGATATGCCCATCATGGCTTTTGTTCCTGGTGAAAAGCATGGCACACGCGAAGTTTTTGAACAAAAGGTTCTCATGGCTGGCTGCGTGGCCAACAAGGGCGACGCTGCTTTCATCGCTGGTGGCATGAGCAAAGAAGATGCCGCCAAGGCTTGCGTGAAAATGCGCAAAGATGGCGCTTCGGTTGATATTGATGGCGATTACACTGAAACCTTGGCACGCCTCGGCACCAACAAAACTGCTGTTGGCGTGTTTGGTTTGTCATTCTACCAAAGCAACTCTGACAAGTTGAAAGTGGCTTCGGTTGGTGGCGTTGTGCCATCGGTTGAAACTGTGGCTTCCGGCAAATATCCCGTATCACGCCCCTTGTTCTTCTACATCAAGAAAGCCCATGTCGGCGTCATTCCCGGCATCATGGAATATGCAAATTATTTCGTATCCACCAAGGTTGCGGGCGCTGAAGGTCCTTTGGCTGAAGCAGGTCTTGTTCCTTCCCCTGAAGCCGAACTTGCAAAAGTTCAAGCTTCAGTAAAAGCCGGAACACCAATGGGCAAGTAAGCTTGTTGGTTTGAAGATTGCAAGGTTGAAGGCCTGTGTTTGCCTTGGCCTTGCAATCATTTCTAATTTAAAAAGCGAATAATCGCTTTCGGGGATGCAATGCAGTCGAGCCACGTTTTCATCGTTTTGTTAGTCCTCGCCATTGCAGCCTTTGTCGTTGGCCGTGTCCGCGTGCTGCAATTGCGAAACGCTGGTCAATCGGTTCACTCGCTGCCTTTTTACCATGGCATGTATTTTGCAATCTGCACTAGCCTGTTGCCGATATTGGTTCTGGGCCTGTGGATGGTTGCATCACACTACACAATCAATTCTTGGGTAACCTCGGCACTGCCACAAGATATTCTGGCGCAATCCCAAGGCGACAGATCATTATCGATCAGCATGATTGACAGCTTGGCCGAAAAATCCAACATGCTTTCCGCCTCTGAAATTGCAACACTGCGTGCAGGCGGCGATGCGGCAACCACAATTCTCACTCAACACAATATTGGCCTTTCGCAAAATCCTGAAGCCTTCGTGATTGATGCGGCACTACACAAAACCGCGTTGGTTCAATCTGCTGCGTGGATAATTTCCGCACTGTGTTTGATGCTGGCAATGCTGGGCTTTTATTACGCTTGGCGCAAGCAATCGGAAGATTTGCGCACGCGCAACATCGTGGAAGAATTGTTTCGTTATGTGTTGATGGCGGCTTCCAGCATTGCCATTCTCACAACAGCAGGCATTGTATTATCCGTTCTGTCTGAAAGCATAGCCTTTTTCAAATCCGTTCCCATTGCAAGTTTCTTGTTCGGCACAGTGTGGGATCCGCGGTTTTCCGCAGCGGGTGCCGAAGCAAGTGCTGGCCAATTTGGCCTTTTGCCTTTGTTGTGGGGAACATTCTTCATCACCATCGTTGCCTTGGCTGTGGCCATTCCCGTGGGATTGACGGCTGCAATTTATATGTCGGAATATGCCTCATCAAAAATGCGCGGGTTCACCAAGCCTGCCCTTGAAGTCTTGGCAGGCATTCCCACGATTGTTTATGGTTTCTTTGCGCTCACAACTTTTGGGCCATTCTTGCAAAGTGCAGGCGCCAAGGCCGGGTTGGATATTTCACCAAACTCGGTGTTGTCCGCAGGCTTTGTCATGGGCGTGATGATCATTCCCTTCGTCTCATCCTTGTCGGATGATATTTTAAGCGCCGTGCCAAATTCCTTGCGTGAAGGGTCTTATGGTCTGGGTGCCACGCAATCTGAAACCATCAAAAAAGTGGTGCTGCCTGCCGCCTTGCCGGGCATTGTGGGGGCATGCCTGCTTGCTGTTTCACGCGCTGTTGGTGAAACCATGATTGTGGTTTTGGCCGCAGGCATTGCAGCAAACCTCACTGCCAATCCGTTCAAACCGGTGACAACGATCACGGTTAAAATTGTAAGCCAGTTGACAGGCGATCTTGAATTTAATTCACCCCAAACTTTGGTGGCTTTTGCGCTTGGCCTCACGTTGTTTGTGTTCACCCTGGGGCTTAATGTTTTAGCCCTTCACATCGTGCGTAAATATCGCGAGCAATATGAATGAGCGACATCAACACCATCTCGCCTCACCTGAAAAAACGTCGCCGTGCTGAATGGCTTTTCCGCGCCTATGGTCTTGCCGCAATCATTTTTTGTTTTCTTGCGGTTGCAGTACTGTTCACGTCGATCATCTCAAAAGGCTACACAGCCTTCAGGCAAACCCACATTACACTTCCGGTCAATTTTGATGCCAGCATCATTGACCCAGACGGCACTAAAAATGTCGATACATTGATGGCTGCAGATTATCAGCAGCTTGTCAAAAAAGCCCTGTTGGATAAATTACAGATTAAACCTGAAGACAAGCCCACGCGCAAACGCGCAATGGATTTGTTGTCTCATTCGGCCGACACTGAATTGCGCGATCTTATCATCGCCAATCCTGCCATCATTGGCAAAACCCAAGATGTTTCACTCACCGCATCTGATAATGTTGATGCTGTCTTGAAAGGCACAATTGATCGCACGGTGCCTGAAGCAGATCGCCAGATTTCAGATCAACAGCTGGCTTGGATTGATCAATTTTCCAAAGATGGAAAAATAACAAAAGATTTTAACACCAAGTTGTTTACGGCGGGCGCTTCAAGCCAGCCTGAAACTGCAGGCCTGTGGGTGGCTATTCTTGGTTCATTTTATATGATGCTCACAGTCATTTTAATTGCCGTTCCGCTGGGCATTGCCGCGGCAATCTATCTGGAAGAATTTGCACCAAAAAACCGAATCACGGATTTTATTGAAGTGAACGTCAACAATTTGGCGGCGGTGCCATCCATTGTGTTTGGTCTTTTAGGTTTGGCAATTTTCATCAACGGCTTTGGGCTTCCGCGATCTGCTTCATTGGTGGGCGGCTTGGTGTTGTCGTTGATGACACTGCCCACCATCATCATTGCGACGAGGGCGGCACTGGGGTCTATTCCACCATCCATCAAAGAAGCAGCCTTGGGCGTTGGTGCATCAAAAATGCAAATGATATTCCATCATGCCCTGCCGCTGGCAGTTCCTGGCATTTTGACTGGAACCATCATTGGCTTGGTGCGGGCCCTTGGTGAAACCGCACCCCTGTTGATGATCGGCATGGTGGCCTTTATCGTTGATCCACCAAAGTCAATTTTGGAACCAGCCACAGCCTTGCCCATTCAAATTTATATGTGGGCCACATCGGCAGAGCGCGGGTTTTCTGAACGCACAGGCGCTGCCACAATTGTGTTGTTGCTCTTTTCTTTTGTAATGAATGCCGGTGCGATCTATTTGCGCCGCAAATTTGAACGGCGCTGGTGAACGGAAAAACCATGGATCAAAAACTTGCAAACTCTATGCCGCGTATTTTGGCACACGACGTGAATATTTATTATGGTGAAAAACACGCCATTAAAAATCTGTCTGTCGAAATTCCAGATCGCGCTGTATCAGCCTTCATCGGCCCTTCGGGTTGTGGCAAATCCACGTTTCTGCGTTCCATCAATCGCATGAATGATACAATCGCCTCCTGCCGCATGACAGGCGAAGTATTGCTCGATGGCAAAAGCATTTATGCGCCAGATGTTGACGTTGTGCAGCTGCGTTCACATGTAGGCATGGTGTTTCAAAAGCCCAATCCGTTTCCAAAATCAATTTTTGAAAATGTGGCTTATGGGCCGCGCATTCATGGCTTGGCCAAAAATAAAACAGATCTTGAAGAAATGGTTGTGAACAGCCTGAAAAAGGCCAGCCTGTTTGAAGAGGTGAAAGACCGTCTGAACGCTTCAGGCACCGGCCTTTCAGGCGGTCAACAACAACGCCTGTGCATTGCCCGTGCAATCGCGGTGAACCCCGAAGTGATTTTGATGGATGAGCCTTGCTCGGCCCTTGATCCCATTGCCACGGCGCGCATCGAAGAACTGATTGACGAGTTGAAACAAAATTATTGCATCATCATCGTCACCCATTCCATGCAGCAAGCCGCCCGGGTGTCTCAACGCACGGCATTTTTCCATTTGGGAACATTGGTGGAATACGGTGAAACCAATGATATTTTCACCAGCCCCAAAGACAAACGTACCCAAGATTATATTACTGGCCGCTTCGGCTAAGTCGAAAAAAGGAATACCGTCATGTCCGATCATATTGTGACAGCTTACGACCTCGAAATTTCCGCAATCAAAACCTTGCTCGCTCAGATGGGTGGCATGGCTGAAGAGCAATTGAACAACGCCATTACGGCCTTGGCCAAACGCGATTTGGTTTTGGCTGATTTGGTTATTGCCCGCGACGAAAAGCTTGATGTGATGGAGCGTGAAATTGAAGAGAAAGCCACGCTGACCATTGCCAAGCGCCAACCCATGGCTTTGGACTTGCGCGAAATTATGGTGGCGATTCGTGTAGCAGCCGATATTGAACGCATTGGCGATTTGGCAAAGAACACCGCCAAGCGAACCCATGCCATTTCTGAAGCCTTGCCGCGTAAATTGGCGACAGGCCTTTCGCGCATGGGCAGCATGGCCCAGGCGCAGTTGAAAAATGTTCTCGATGCCTATGGTTTGAAAGATGCTGAGAAAGCGCTGAGTGTTTGGCGTTCTGACGAAGAATTGGATGCGCTATACAATTCCATCTTCCGCGAGCTTTTAACCTATATGATGGAAGACCCGCGCAACATTGGCATGTGCACGCATCTTTTGTTTGGTGCAAAAAATCTGGAACGCATCGGCGATCACACCACCAACATTGCTGAAAATATTTATTATCTGATCAATGGCAAAACCATTGCCGAAGACAGGCCCAAAAAAGATATAACCTCAATGATGACAGGCATGGAAAAATAGCCATGGGTGCATCTATTCTCGTGGTTGAAGATGAAGAGCCTATCCAGCTTCTGCTGAAATATAATTTGGAGGCAGAAGGCTATCGTGTGCGGGCAACTGCCCAAGGCGAAGACGTGGCCTATCTGATTGGCGAAGAACGCCCAGATCTTATTGTGCTGGATTGGATGTTGCCCGGAATTTCTGGCATCGAAGTGTGCAGGCTGGTGCGCACAAGACCAGAATCGCGTGATATTCCCATTGTGATGTTAACCGCGAGAAGCGAAGAGAATGAGCGTGTGCGGGGCCTTGCCACAGGTGCTGATGATTATTTGGTAAAGCCGTTTTCCGTGCCAGAACTTCTGGCCCGCATTAAAACCATTTTACGCCGCATAAACCCTGAAGCCGTGGCTGATAAACTGGTGGCCGGAGATTTGGTTTTAGATCGCAAAACGCGCCGCACCAGCAGGGGCCCTCGTGATGTGAACCTGTCTCCCACAGAATTTCGGTTGCTGGAACAATTGATGCAGAACCCCGGCCGGGTTTATTCGCGTGGCCAATTGTTGGATACGGTGTGGGGCCGTGATGCTTTTGTGGATGAACGCACTGTTGATGTGCATGTTGGTCGGTTGCGCAAATCATTGGCGCGCGGCAAAGAGGCTGACCCCATCAGAACCGTGCGCGCCACGGGCTATGCCTTTGATGAGCGTTTTGGCAAATAAATCACTTCGATTTTCCGTGCCTGTTTTGCTGCCAGCAATATTTTGACCAACTGAACAAGAAGTGCTTAGCTTGCCTTTAGGCTCAGACATGAGCACGAAAATTAAGGGAGAAAAGCATGAGAAAAACAACACGTTTTGTAACAGCTTTGCTGTTGGGAACAATGTTATCGGCAGGCGCTGCCAGCGCCAAATCACTGGTTTATTGTTCAGAAGGTTCGCCTGAAAATTTCACACCTGCAATGAACACCACGGGCACAAGCTTGGATGCAGCGCGCCCGGTTTATAACAAGCTGGTGCAGTTTGCCCCGGGCACAACCAATGTGGTGCCAGCCTTGGCAGAAAAAATTGATGTGGCAGATGGCGGAAAAACCATCACGTTCCATCTGCGCAAGGGTGTTAAATTTCATTCCGGTGTCAACGGCTTTACTCCCACGCGTGATTTGACGGCCGAAGATGTGATTTGGTCTTTTGCCCGACAATCTGACAAGAACCACCCTTACGCAAAAGTTTCAGGCGGCGCGTTTGATTATTTCAACGATATGGGCATGCCAGATCTATTGGACTCAATCAAAAAAGGTGCTGATGATTTAACCGTCGTGATGACGTTGAAAGAACCCAACGCCCCCATCCTGGCCAACTTGGCCATGGATTTCGCATCCATTCAATCAGCCGAATATGCCGATTTTCTGATGAAAAAAGGAACCCCGGAACAGTTTGACCAAATGCCCGTGGGCACAGGTTCGTTCCAATTCGTCAACTATCAAAAAGATTCCGTCATTCGTTATAAGGCTTTTGACGGCTGGGCCGGAAAGCCAAAGGTTGATGATTTAATCTATGCCATAACCCCTGATGCAACCGCGCGTTATGCCAAGATGAAAGCCAATGAATGCCAAGTGATGGTTGCGCCAAATCCGGCAGATTTGGAAGCAATGGGTAAAGATGGAGACATCAAGCTTCTGCAACAAGCCGGCTTGAATGTTGGCTATTTGTCGATGAATGCGATGAAGCCTCCATTTGATAAAGTTGAAGTGCGCCAAGCAATTAATATGGCGATCGACAAGGCGGCAATCTTGAAGGAAGTCTATCAAGGTGCAGGTCAGCCAGCCAAAAACCCGCTGCCACCCACCATCTGGTCTTATGATGATACAACGGTGGATTATACTTATGATCCAGTGAAGGCCAAAGAGATGTTGGCCAAAGCTGGCGTCACATCGCTTGATACCGATTTGTGGTGGATGCCGGTGCAGCGCCCCTATAATCCCAATGCCAAGCGCATGGCCGAAATGATGCAATCTGATTTAGAAAAAGTGGGCATCCACGCCAAGCTTGTGTCTTATGAATGGGGTGAATATCGCAAGCGTCTGCAAGCGGGCGAACATCAAATGGGCTTGCTGGGTTGGACAGGCGATAATGGTGATCCAGACAATTTCTTGTTCTTGCTGTCTTGCAAAGCCGATGGAACACCCGCCGGCCAAAACATCGCCAAGTGGTGCAACAAAGACTTTGACGCAAAATTGTTAGAAGCCCGCAAAATCACTGATCAAGCGGCGCGTTCAAAGATCTATGCTGAAATGCAGGCCATCTTCAAAAAAGAAGCACCATGGATGACCATTGCTCACTCCACCGTGTTTGAACCTGTTCGCAAGGAAGTGTCTGGCTATAAAGTCAGCCCCCTTGGCGCTCACGAGTTCCAAGACGTAGACATAACGCAATAATAAGAATGGCCCCCATCCTGAAAATGGGTGGGGGCATTTTTCAATGATCAAATATCTTCTCAAACGTGCGGCACTCACATTGCCCACGTTTATCGCCCTCATGTTTGTAACCTTTTTGATGATCCGCCTTGTGCCGGGCGATCCTATCGAGGTGCGCCGGGGCGAGCGTGGCATAACCCCTGAACGCTTGGCCGAGCTTCGCCACACCATGGGGCTTGATCAACCCGTGTGGAAACAATTTCTAGATTATGTCTGGGCTCTGTTGCATGGCGATTTTGGCACGTCCATAGTTTCCAAAACGCCTGTTGCCACCGAATTTTTCACGCTGTTTCCAGCCACTGTGGAATTGACCCTCTGCGCCATTATTTTTGCCATTATCATTGCGGTGCCCGCAGGTGTTATTGCGGCTTCAAAGCGCGGGAGTGCCTATGATCAGCTGATGATGGGTGTGGCCCTTGTGGGCTATTCCATGCCGCTGTTCTGGTGGGGCCTGATGCTTATTTTGCTGATGTCCAACACCTTGCATTTAACGCCAGTGTCTGGCCGTATTGATGTGATCGCCTATTACTATCCCAGTGTGACAGGGTTTCTGTTGATTGATTCCCTCTTGTCAGATCAGAAGGGCGCATTCCTCGATGTGGTGCGCCATCTTATTTTGCCAACCATCGTGTTGGGCACAATTCCTTTGGGGGCGATTGCGCGCATGACCAGGTCTTCCATGCTTGAAGTGCTTGAAGAAGACTATGTGCGAACCGCGCGCGCCAAAGGCCTGTCAATTTTTCGCGTTGTGGGCTTTCACGCTTTGCGCAATGCGTTGATTCCAGTAGTCACCATGATTGGTGTACAGCTCACAACGCTTCTTGCGGGAGCTGTGCTGACAGAAACAATTTTCTCGTGGCCAGGCATTGGCAATTGGCTCATCCACTCGATTGAACGGCGTGATTATCCAGCCTTGCAGGGCGGTATTATGTTGATTGCCAGCTTGGTGATCATCCTCAATCTGTCGATGGATTTTATCTATGGATTGATCAACCCGAGGATCCGCCATGGTCGCTAAAGAAATGGCCGCTAAAGAAATGGTCGCGGAACCGCTCGCCCTTTCACCACCGGGTGCATTACGCGCATTCTGGTTTGCGTTTCGTGAAAATCGCGGCGCTGTCATCGGTGCCGCAATTGTTACACTGGTTATTATCTGCGCCATCTTCGCCAATGTTTTAGCGCCCTATAGTCCGCTGGAACAATTTAGAGATTTCACCAAACTGCCCCCTGTATGGGTTTCGGGTGGCACCTGGAAATTTCCCTTGGGCACAGATCCCTTAGGCCGCGACATGCTTTCGCGCATTCTCTATGGAGCGCGCATCTCTTTGTTCATCGGCCTTTCCATCATGATTGTCTGCGCCTTTATCGGCACCTGCTTGGCGCTGCTTGCGGCTTTTGCTGGCGGCATTGTTGATGTGATGATCATGCGGGTGATGGATTTGATTTTGGCGATCCCTGATTTGGTTTTGGCAATTTTAATCATCGCCGTCATTGGCCCCAATTTGATCAACACCATCATTGCCATCACCATTGTATATTTGCCCCGGTTTGTCATTTTAATGCGCGCGTCGGCCTTGGGCGAACTTAGCAAAGACTATGTCACCGCCGCCAAAGTTTCAGGTGTCGGCCCTTGGCGATTGATGTTCACAACGGTTCTGCCCAATTGCGTGGCACCCTTGATCATCCAAGCCGCCTTGGGAATTTCTGACGCTATTCTTGAAGCTGCCGCCTTGGGCTTTCTTGGCCTGGGCGCACAACCCCCCGTGCCTGAATGGGGCTCGATGCTGGCAGACACACGAGATCTGATCACATCAAACCCGTGGGTGATGGCGCTTCCGGGCCTTGCTATCTTAATCACGGTGCTTGCCATCAACTTGATGGGCGATGGTTTGCGCGATGCGCTTGATCCGCGCCTGCGGCGGAGTTGAGTAATGCCCCTTCTCGAAATTGAAAATCTCAGTGTTGAATTTAAAACCTCAAGCGGCGCATTTCGTGCAGTCGATGGCGTTTCGATGGCTGTCGATGCAGGCGAAGTTTTGGCTATTGTGGGCGAGTCTGGTTCAGGAAAATCCGTGGCCATGTTGGCGGTCATGGGCCTGTTGCCATGGACAGCCACAGTGACAGCCGACCGCATGAACTTTGATGGCCGCGACTTAAAAAACATCACAGCAGATGATCGCCGAAAAATAACCGGCAAAGACTTGGCGATGATTTTTCAAGAACCCATGACAAGCCTCAACCCCTGTTTCACTGTGGGCTTTCAGGTGATGGAGGCGATGAAAACCCATCTTGATCTGGATAGACCCCAGCGCCGCAAACGCGCCATCGAGCTTTTGGAAGAAGTGGGAATTCCGGCACCTGAAACCAGGCTTTCGTCATTCCCCCATCAACTTTCAGGCGGTATGAGCCAGCGCGTGATGATCGCCATGGCCTTGGCGTGTAACCCAAAGCTTCTCATTGCCGATGAACCAACCACCGCTTTGGATGTGACCATTCAAGCTCAAATTCTTGATCTTCTTGTTCGCCTGCAAAAAGAGAAATCCATGGGTCTTGTGTTGATCACCCATTCCATGGGCGTGGTGGCTGAAACAGCAGACCGCGTCAGCGTTCAATATGCTGGTCAAAAAGTGGAAGAACAGCCGGTTGCGGGTTTATTCGCCAAGCCGCGCCATCCCTATACGGCGGCCTTGCTGGCGGCCCTGCCTGAACGCGCCACGGGCCGCAGGTTACCTTCGATCCAGGGTGTGGTGCCCGGCCAATTTGACAGGCCAAAGGGCTGCCTCTTTTCGCCCCGCTGCGCTTATGCAGATGATCTTTGCCGCACAACACCGCCTAAAATGAGTGCAGGTGCCTTGTGCCATTATCCATTAGGCCAAAAATCATGACGCAAATTCTCAATGCCCAAAATCTCACACGTTATTATAAAATCTCGCGCGGCATGTTCAACGCCTCTGGCACATTAAAAGCGGTGGATGGCGCAAGCTTCAGTTTGCAGCGTGGCAAAACCTTGGCAGTGGTGGGTGAATCTGGCTGTGGCAAATCAACCTTGGCAAGGTTGGTGACAATGATTGAACAACCCACATCGGGTGCCTTGGAAATTGCGGGCAAAGATATTGTGGGTGCCAGCGCTGAAACCTTGCGCGGCCTTCGTGCAAAAGTGCAGATCGTTTTTCAAAACCCCTATGGCTCTCTCAATCCACGCCAGAAAATTGGTGCCATTCTGGAAGAGCCGCTTCTGGTCAACACATCGCTCACCAAACCTGAACGCGCCGAAAAAGCCCGCGCTATGATGGTGAATGTGGGCCTCAGGCCTGAACATTATGATCGCTATCCGCATATGTTTTCTGGTGGTCAACGCCAGCGCATTGCCATTGCCCGCGCTTTGATGTTGGACCCCGAAGTGCTGGTGTTGGATGAACCTGTTTCTGCATTGGATATTTCTATTCAAGCGCAAGTTTTAAACCTGTTTGCCGATCTGCAGGAAAAGCACAATCTGGCTTATTTGTTTATCAGCCATGATCTGTC
>JANXRO010000337.1 GCA_025356765.1 Hyphomicrobiales bacterium
TGTCAAGAGGGTTAAAGCAATTTCAGGCTTTTCAGCTCAGCTCTTAAATTCTCTGGCGTGGTGAAGTGATGCGCTTTCATGCCCACAGCTTCAGCGCCTTTTACGTTTTTCAACGAATCATCAATGAACAAACACTCTGCCGCGGTGAGTTTGTTGCGCTTTAGGCAGAGCTCAAAAATTGCCGCGTCTGGCTTGATCAGCTTTTCATCGCCAGACACAACAATATCTTTGAACAGATCTAAAAAGGGATAATTCAATTTCGTTTCGCGAAACTTGTCTTGGTTCCAATTGGTAATCGCATAAAGCGGCGTTTTATTTTTATGCAAGGCTTCCAGAATATCAACAGTGCCTGTAATCGCACCGGGAATCATTTCGCTCCACCGCGTGTCATAGGCTGAAATTTCATCAGTATACTGAGGATGTTCAGCGTGAAGAAGTTTCACGGCATCTGCAAAACTGCGGCCACGGTCTTGTTCTACGTTCCAATCATGGTTGCACACATTGGCCAAAAACCATTCCATTTTTTCTGTATCAGAAAATAGTTTGCGATAAAGATGGCGCGGGTCCCACGCTATCAAAACCATTCCGATATCGAAAATGACGTTCATTCAGCTGGCCTCTGCCACAAGCTCTGCGGCTTCTTCCAAATTCACAGACACCAATTGTGAAACGCCGCGTTCCATCATTGTCACACCAAACAAGCGGTTCATGCGCGCCATGGTGAGGGGGTGATGGGTGATGATCAGAAAGCGCGTTTCCGTGCGCTGAAGCATGGCGTCCAGCAAATTGCAGAACCGTTCAACGTTATGGTCATCCAACGGCGCATCAACTTCATCCAACACGCAAATGGGTGAAGGATTGGTGAGGAACACGGCGAAAATAAGCGACAAGGCGGTCAATGTTTGTTCACCGCCCGAAAGCAGAGACAAGGTTGTTGGCTTTTTGCCGGGCGGGTTGCATAGCAATTCAAGGCCGGCTTCTAACGGGTCATCCGACTCAATCAATTGCAATTCCGCTTTACCGCCGCCGAACAATGTTGTGAAAAGTTCGCCAAACTTTTGGTTCACGGTATCAAATGCGTCAAGCAGCCGTTGGCGGCCCTCACGGTTTAACGAACCAATGCCGCCGCGCAATTTGGCAATGGCCTGCACCAATTCATCTTTTTCGAATTTCATTTTATCAAGCTGTTCGCCAACGGCGGTTGCTTCTTCATCCGCCCGCAAATTGACAGCGCCTAAACGTTCACGCTCATCGCGCAGCGACACAAGCTTTTTTTCAATATCATCGGCGGCAGGCAGGTTCCCTGCTTCAACGCCCACCTGTGCCAAAACCTCTTCGGGTTGGCACATCAATGTTTCGGTGATGCGGCTGGCGCAATGATGATGGCGGCTGGTTGAACCTTCAAGCCTTGCGCCCAAGCGTGCGTGGTCTTCGCGCGTTGTTGCGGCTTGTTCTTGGGCTTGCCTCAAAGCCTGATCGGCGGCGCGGACATTGTTTTCAGCTTCGGCTAATTTATCAGATGCGGCTTTGCGTTCACCTTCGGCTTCGGCCAGAAGGTTCATCAACTTTAAGCGCTTGTCTGCCAATTGCTGGGGCATTTGGCTCAATTCAGAAATTGCCGCTTCCGTTTCAGCAACGCGCTTTTCCAATTGTTGGGTTTGCTCTTTGGCTTTTTGCGCACGCGCCTTCCACTGATCTTGCTCTGCGGCAATCGATTTGACACGATCAAAACGCATTTTGGCTTCGCGCTCCAAGCCATCATGCTTGGCGCGGGCTTCGGCATAGGTTGCGCGTTGCGTATTCAGAATATCGTGATTGGCCTGCACATCTTGCGTTAAGCCATCATTGGCGGGCAGGGCGGCAAATTGTTGTGAAGAGCTATTATGGCTTTCACGCGCTTCAACCAATTGCGCATTGGCATTGCGGGCTGCTTCTTCAAGCGCTGAAGTTTGGGCTGCACTTTCCGCCAAGCGCCTTTCATGGGCTTGCAAGGCTTTTCTGGCCACATCGAGGGCCGCCGTGCTGGTGCGCCACGCTTCACGCTTTTCGCGTTCAGAACGGGCACCATTTTCAACTGATGTTCGCGCCAGATCAAATTCAGCCTTGGCCGTATCACTTGCGCCAAGGGCGTGTTTCATATCCTGCTCAATCTGGATCAAGCGATTGCGTTCGGCCAAACGTTTGGCTGCTGCACTGGGCGCATCGGCCGCTGCGGTAAAGCCATCCCAGCGCCACAAATCGCCTTCGACTGAAACCAAACGCTGGCCGGGCCTCAATTGCGGTTGAAGGGCTGCACCCACGCCGCGGGAGACAACACCAATGTGAGATAAAATTCGCGCCAAGGCCGCAGGGCCTTTAACAAATTGCCCAAGGGGTGCAGCATCTGCGGGAAGGGACGCCGTTTCATCCAGCGGGGGAAGGCCACGCCAAAACACCGGCGCACCTTCATCTGATGATGCTTCAATATCTTCGCCTAAGCCTGCGCCCAACGCGGCTTCATAACCCTGTTGCACATTCAGCTGATCAACCAATGATGGCCATAAATCACCGCCACCGGCTTTCAGCAAATTCGTCAGTGTACGGACTTCTGTCTGCAACCGATCAGCTTTGCGCCGTGCATCATCATGGGCTTGGCGTTTATCGGCCTCCAATTGACGCGCCACGCGCAACGACAATTCAGCCACACCTGCAGATTGTTCGGATTCGCTGACCACGCTTTCAGCATGGGTTACGGCCTTAATAAGAATTTCACCATCTGCGTTGGAGCCGATGCGATTTGATAATTCGGTTTGACGCAGCGCAATGTCTGCTGCCTGTTTTTCAATGCGAGACACGCGGGCTTGATGTTCAGCAAGGGTTCGTTCGAATGCAGCGCGTTGGGCCGAAAGTTCAGCCAAGCGATTGTTGGCAGCATCTGCTGCCTCTTGCGCCAAGGCCAGCGATGCCGCGGCTTGTTGCAAAATGATGGCCGCTTCTTCACGGTGGCTTTGATCGGCACCAATGGCGCTGTTCAGTTGTTCGGCTTCGGCAAGAAGCGTTGCAATCACGCCATCTGTATCTTGCACCAATTCTTCTTCGCGGCGCAAATCATTGGCGGCTTGGGTGCGGCGTTGCTTCAGTTCGCTAAGCCGCGCTTCAACACGTTTTTCTTCTTCATCCAGATTTGAGCGTTCAATCGTCATGCGTTGCAGAACAGCGGCGCGAACCGCCTCTTGTTCACGCAAGCTGGGAAGAACCTCGCCCAATTCATCACGGGCACGCAATTTGGTGGAGGCTGCAACCGTGTGTTCAGCAAGAATTAAAGTGGCCGCTTCCAAAGCTTTTGTATCTGCGGCCATGGCATCAGCAGCGTCTCGCCATGCAACGAACAGCCCTGATGCTTCAAGCTTTCTGATATCGCCCGAGATTTGTTTGTATTTCACGGCTTGGCGGGCTTGGCGTTTTAAGCTGGCCAATTGGCTTTCAAGCTGGGCCTGCACATCATCCAGCCGCGCCAGATTGGCTTCGGCGGCTTTGAGTTTTAGTTCCGCTTCATGCCTTCTGGTATGAAGGCCGGTGATGCCTGCAGCCTCTTCCAGAATCAACCTGCGCGCTTGCGGCTTGGCGTTGATAATTTCAGAAATCTGGCCTTGGCGCACCAAGGCTGGTGAACGCGAGCCCGTTGAAGCATCCGCAAACAAAAGCTGCACATCACGCGCTCGCACTTCAGAACCATTCACGCGGTAGGTTGAACCTTGATCACGCACAATGGCACGCGAAATTTCAATCATCTCAGAATCATTATAAGATGGCGGGGCAGAACGATCTTCGTTACCCATTGTCACCAAAACTTCGGCCATGTTGCGGGCCGGGCGTTGGGTGGTGCCTGAGAAGATCACATCTTCCATGCCTGAGGCGCGCATGGATTTATACGAGTTTTCACCCATCACCCAACGCAGTGCTTCAAGCAAATTGGATTTGCCACAGCCGTTTGGCCCCACAACACCTGTGAGGCCTTTTTCGATGATCAGTTCGGTGGGCTCGACGAAGGATTTAAAACCTGTGAGCTTTAGTTTTGCAAATCTCATTGCCCCTCGTCTGCCCTCTGAATTATTTCAACAATGGATCAATGATGGCTTTCATCGCATCATAGGTGCGTTCGCCTTCATAGGATTTGCCAGCTACGAAAATTGTCGGAATGCCAGAGATGCCATAGTTCTTCGAGGCTTTATCGCGAACAGCCATAATGCCCTTTACAATTTTTTCGTTTTTCAGGCAGGCTTCAAAATCAGCTGACGACATGCCCGCTTGTTGGGCGATGCTTTTCAAACCGTTAAACGCATCAGGCACCCATTTTTCTTGGGTTGTAAAAAATGCGTCGAGCAAGGGGAAATATTTTTCCTTCGGTGCGCAACGGGCCACCATAAATGCGGCCAAGCCTTGATCATTGTGCGGATATTCGCGGAAAATAAATTTAACCGTGCCTTTGTCAATGTAGTCTGTTTTCAGTTTTGTATAGACGTCTTTGTAAAACGCCGCACAATGAGGGCAGGAGGCAGAGCCATATTCAATAATGGTTACTTTGGCTGTATCTGGGCCAACAGACATATCGCCCTCTTCAGGAGGCGTGGCCAGATCAGATAAATCAATCTTCGGCTTGTCTTCAGCAAAAGCGGGCGAGGTTGCTCCCAAAGCCAAAACGGCTGAGGCTTGAAGCAAATTGCGGCGGGTTGTGGTTTTCATGGTTATTTCCTACTCGAAGTTGGGTGGGTGGCAAAACCCCTATTTTCTCCTGTGGAGAACGGGGCTGGGGTTGGGCCTTTGGGGGCTGTGTGCTGGGCAAGCTTGGCCAGCGCTGCTTTTAAATGTTCATCTTCAATGCTTTCAAATTTTTCATCCCAAGCGGCTTTGGCCACCTGGCTCATCGGGCGTTTTATGGGTTTGGGCATGTCGGGCAGATCTGCGGTTTGAATAACTTTTATCGCTGAAATTGCGCCATAGCCTAAAAACTGGTTTAGTTTTTCAATGATGCGCGGAATTTCATATTGCACCTCCAAGGCGCGGCCTGCCTTGGCTTTGAGTGTTAGCGTTCCGCCTTGTTTCTGTGCGCCACCTTGGGTTGGCCATTTGATTTTGTCGGGCGTGGCCACGCTGGCCACAGCTTCGCCCACGATCAGGCTCCATTGCGCAGCCAACTGTTCGCTGGCAAAGCCATGGCGTTGGAACGCGGCTTTGGCAATAAGGCTGAAGTGTTTGTTGAGAGTTTCCATCGTGTTGAAACAATAATTGACGGAAAACCATGGCAGAACAAGGGCCAAATTCAGAATTAACAAACGCGCTTTTGCGGTGGTATGACGCACATTCGCGCAAACTGCCTTGGCGCTTGGATGTGTCTGACCCCTATAAAACCTGGCTTTCAGAAATTATGCTGCAACAAACAACGGTTGCGGCGGTTAAAGATTATTTTTTGAAATTTCTCAAGCTGTGGCCACGCATTGAAGATTTGGCCAAAGCCCCGCTGGATGATGTTTTAAAAGCTTGGGCGGGGCTTGGCTATTATGCACGAGCGCGCAATCTTCATGCTTGCGCAAATGTGATTGTGGCCGAACACGGCGGCACATTTCCGCAAACAGTTTCTGGCTTGGCCAAGTTGCCAGGCGTTGGTTCTTATACATCTGCTGCCATCGCGGCCATTGCTTTTGATGTTCCGGCGGCGGCAGTTGATGGCAATGTAGAACGTGTGATCAGCCGCTATTACGGGTTGGAACAACCTTTGCCGCAATCCAAGCCAGATATCAAAGAACTCACTCAGCGCCTGGTGCCCGAAAATCGTGCGGGCGATTTTGCCCAAGCACTTATGGATTTGGGTGCCACCATTTGCACGCCGAAATCACCCGAATGTGGCCGCTGTCCGTGG
>JANXRO010000347.1 GCA_025356765.1 Hyphomicrobiales bacterium
GTTGCGCGACATGGCTCGTCGCAATGGACTTAAAGAGTTGTCGATGGGCATGAGTGGAGATTTTGAAACGGCAATTGCCGAAGGCGCAACCCATGTGCGCGTGGGCTCAGCCATTTTTGGCACAAGACCTCAGATCACCAAATAAGTGTGCCTCGAACACAGGCTTAGAACAGCGCGTAAATGCTTTTCAGATAAGGCAATACAGCCCTCGGTTCCGGTGGCACCCTTTCTGATGACATGAAAAAAAATAGCGCTGCCGCCGCCTTGTGTTCTTGGGCGTTGATTGTGATCTGTGGTGACAAGCAGGTCATAAGCCTCATCATCGCGCCACAATATTTCGTGGCTGGCTTCAAACGGAAGTCGAATTGGCCGATTGTAATTGCGATTGCCATTTGCATCACACCAACCATCACGTTTTTTTAAGGCCCGGGCAGGCAGCCTTGTGCGCAGTCTTAACAATTTGTCTGGCCTAAAATTCAAAACTTCCAATTTCCAACGACCAATCGGCGATTTGCCATCGCCTTCGCGCTTTTGATGTGTTCGGCCATTTTTACCCAAAAGGCAGGGAAACATCATGTCGCCGGCGCGCAACATGCCCCGACTTGAACACGCGTTGATCGCGAAAACGTGAAGATGTGTTATAGTTTTGCTCACAGTGACTTGAATTGCCCTAAAATCTAAATTCTTTCAATATGATGGCAGAAAATCAAATGAAACGGAACAGTATGTCCAACGCCAAAAAAATTCTAATCGTCGATGATGATGATGCCTTGCGCGAAACACTGAAAGAACAGTTTTCACTGCATGATGAATTTCAGGTGACAGACGCTGCCACCGCAACCGCTGGTGTGAAGGCTTTAAAAGCAGAGCACGCTGACTTGGTTATCCTTGATGTGAACATGCCAGACATGGACGGGCGTGAAGCCTGCAAGATCATGCGGCGCAATGGCTATAAGGGGCCCGTTGTAATGCTGACGGCCGAAAGCTCTGACGCCGATACAATTTTAGGTCTCGACTCTGGTGCCAATGATTATATCGCAAAGCCTTTTCGGTTTGCAGTTTTGCTAGCCCGCATTCGTTCACACTTGCGCCAGCATGAGCAAAGCGAAGATGCCATATTTCAAATTGGCCCTTATCAATTCAAACCGGCCTCTAAGATTCTTTTGAAGGAAGATCAAAAGAAAATAAGGCTTACGGAAAAAGAAACGTCGATCATAAAATTTTTGTATCGCGCTGGTGAACAGCCGATCAGCCGTGAACTTTTGCTGCAAGACGTTTGGGGTTATAATGCGGGGGTTTCAACGCATACTCTTGAAACCCACATTTATCGTTTGCGCCAAAAGATTGAGCGTGACCCAGCTCATGCTGAAATTTTGGTAACAGAAGCGGGTGGCTATAAACTGATCCCTTGATCTTTCACCCGTTTGGCAGTCAAAAGGCCAAATGGGGATTCGGAAGTCAAACGGGGTTGGGGCTCTATGAGCGTTCGGGCAGACTCGCAAACTTTGCAAGACATTCCCGTATTTCGGGATTGCGACCCTATTGCTTTGCAAATTCTGGCTTTTGCTGCAGAGCGGCAGGAATTTCAGTCTGGCGAAGACATTATTGAGAAAGGCAAGAAGGCGCGCGCAGCTTTTGTTATTCTCAATGGCCAAGCCAAGCTTCGTGACGGAACAATTGAACTGGGTTATGCCGAGCCTGGCTCTTTTTTAGGTGAGGTTGCCATGCTGGGTTCAGGTACTTATGCCATATCTGCCACTGCATCGGGTACCGTTGAGACAGCGCGCATAAGCCATGAGCTTTTCGTGCGCGTTGCCAAGGAATATCCTGAATTTGGCCGCGGTGTTATTCGTAACTTGGGCGATAAGCTTGAAGCGCACCTGCGCGAACTGGAAGGCGTTCGTGTGATGTTGTCAAAATCACGCAACTTCTCAGATTTGGGCTAAGCGAAATCTGCAATCACGGGAACATGATCTGAGGTTTGCGTCCAGCCTCTCGTTTCTTTTAACACCAAAAGCTTCGTGCAAGTCTTTGCCAGTTTTTCGGTGGCCAAGATGTGATCCAGCCTGCGGCCTTTGTTGGCTGTCTCCCAATCCTTGGCCCGGTAGCTCCACCATGTATATAACTTTTCTGGATGGGGGATGTGGCCGCGCATGACATCAACCCATTTGCCCGCTTCCATC
Source organism: Hyphomicrobiales bacterium (assembly GCA_025356765.1). Taxonomy (GTDB): domain Bacteria; phylum Pseudomonadota; class Alphaproteobacteria; order Rhizobiales; family Aestuariivirgaceae; genus Aestuariivirga. Next base: position 2,184 of record JANXRO010000347.1, read on the forward strand.
ATTTTAGCAAACCGCTCAGTTTCAACAGGGGTATGGCTGACAATTTTCAGCAGCGCTTTATGGCTCCAAACGTCATGTTCAAGGGGTGCTACATTCAAATCACCAACGACGATAGCTTCATAACCCGCAGGCGTTGAATGGTGTTTTGACCAGTCAATCATCTCATCTAAAAAGTCCAGCTTGTGGCCAAATTTTTCGTTGATGTTTCGGTCAGGTTCATCACCGCCTGCAGGCACATAAAGATCATGCAAAATAAAAGGCGTTGGCGCGTCAAACTTTACGCTGACATGGCGACAATCGCCTTTTTCACAAAAATTGCGCGAGTGCTGCGCGGTAAAAGGCAAGCGCGACACAATTGCCACGCCATGATAGCCCTTTTGACCAAATTCAGCGATGTGGTGATAACCCAGATCGGTGAGTGTTTTGGATGGAAATTGGCCTTGTGGGCATTTTGTTTCCTGCAAACACAGAATATCAATCTGCTGTTCTTTTAATAACCGCTCAACAAGCCCAATGCGCAGGCGCACTGAGTTGATGTTCCATGTTGCCAATCTGAATCCCATTTCTCTGGAATGACATGGGATTCACGGGGCGGCAAGCAAAACTATTGGTGGTAAAATTATTTCGTTGGTTCGCGATTAATTTGCCCGATAAATAATTTTGGATCAAATTTTCCGCCAAATTGAATGTTGGAAAGCTGAACGCTGGTGCGGCGATCTTTACCGTCAACAACAATCCATTGTTGCAATTGATTGAGCTGATCATCAAAAATCAACGTAATATACCCGCCCATTCCCCCCTTGCGATCTTGCAACGATACGCTGGTTATACCATCGCGCTGGTCAAAGGCCACAACATCGGTTTCGGCCAAAAGATCAACTTGCGGAGACACAACCAAACGCAAAGGTGTTGCAGACAATGGGAATTGATCACCACGTTCACGCACCCTGTCTTTGATCGTAAGCCAGCGGCCATCAGCAATGATCAGCAACGGATTGGGGGCTGCATAATCAAACCGAAGTTTGCCGGGCTTTGAAATATAAAGCACGCCTTGGCTCAAGTTGCCTTTTGATGACACTTGCGCAAAATCGCATTTCAAAGATTGAAAGCTGTTGATGTATGCGTTGATCTTGGCAATGGCTTGCTGCTGCCCAGCAACCAATGCGATTGGCTTTAATTTTGCTTCGGCCAATTGCGGCCCAGCACATAAAGCCACCAAAAATAACACCGAAATAAACCAGCGCATTGCCTTCATAATTTTTACCATCCGAATCTTTTCCGTCCGTTGCATAGCACGCTTATGAATTTTTAAACGGGCAAAAATAGGGCAACACCATGATCACATACGGGCGCTATCACCCGGCACCAAAATCTCGCGCTTGCCTGTGGCATTTGCGGCAGAAATAAGTCCTTCTTTTTCCATGCGTTCAATCAAGCTGGCAGCTTTATTATAACCGACTTGTAGGCGCCGCTGAACGTAAGATGTGGATACTTTTTTATCGCGCAACACCACAGCCACGGCTTGGTCATAAAGCTCATCGCCAGAGCCACCTTCAGCACCCGGATAACCAGCGGAACCTTCACCGACAGCATCTTCATCTGACTCTTCGGTAACAGCTTCCACATATTCAGGCGCACCCTGGGATTTGAGATGATTAACAATTTCTTCCACTTCGCCGTCCGACACAAATGGCGCATGAAGCCGTGAGATCCTCCCGCCACCAGCCATATAAAGCATATCGCCTTGGCCCAAAAGTTGTTCAGCACCCTGTTCGCCCAGAATTGTACGGCTGTCGATTTTTGACGTCACTTGGAATGATATGCGGGTGGGGAAGTTGGCTTTGATTGTACCTGTGATCACATCAACCGATGGGCGTTGTGTGGCCATCACCACATGAATGCCGGCTGCACGCGCCATCTGCGCCAGCCGCTGAACGGCACCTTCAATATCTTTGCCAGCCACCATCATGAGATCGGCCATTTCATCTATAATCACCACAATATAAGGCATGGGGTTCAAATCCATATCCTCTTGTTCAAAGACAGGCTGGCCTGTCTCAGCATCAAACCCTGTCTGCACTGTGCGCGAAAGTTTCTGACCCTTTTCTGCCATCTGGGCCAGCTTGGCATTATAGCCATCAACGTTGCGCACGCCGGTTTTCGACATTTTTTTATAACGATCCTCCATCTCTCGCACAGCCCATTTTAAGGCAACAACGGCTTTGCGCGGATCGGTTACAACCGGTGCCAACAAATGGGGGATGCCTTCATAAACCGATAATTCCAACATCTTCGGATCGATCATGATCAATTTGCATTTGTCAGGTGGCAAGCGATAGAGAAGCGACAAGATCATCGTATTGATGCCCACCGATTTGCCGGAACCTGTTGTACCCGCAATCAGCAAATGGGGCATTTTGGCTAAGTCTGCAAAAATTGGTTCGCCACCAATATTTTTTCCCAGTGCCAAGGTCAGATTGGTGTTGTTTTTGATAAAGCTTTCGCCTTGGAAAAGTTCACGCAAATAAACGGTTTCACGTTTTGAATTGGGCAATTCAATGCCAATGGCATTGCGGCCGGAAACCACGGCAACCCGCGCTGAAATCGCACTCATCGAGCGGGCAATATCATCAGCTAGGCTGATCACGCGAGATGATTTAATGCCTGGTGCAGGTTCAAGTTCGTAAAGTGTTACAACAGGCCCCGGGCGTACGTTAATAATCTGGCCACGCACACCAAAATCTTCCAACACGCCTTCAAGCCTTCTGGCATTTTCTTCAAGGAAATCCTTGTTGAATTCAGGCAGGCGACCCACTTTTTTAGGTTCAGACAAAAGTTCAAGCGATGGCAATTCAAATCGCTTTTGTTTCGTGACTTTTAATTTTGGCGCGGTGCTGGATTTGGCCACCGTTTTTGCCATCGGCATTGTGACGGGCAGTTGAACGTCATCATCCGCCTCAAATTGAACATCATCTTCCATTTCAGATTCGAAGGGCGCAAAATCATCCGCTTCTGAAAGAGGCGTTTCAGTTTCGGTTTCATCATCAAGATGCGGTTTCTTGAGGCTCAATGGTGCAAATCGGCTGAGAACATCGCCGGGCGCATTTTCATCGATAATTCGGCGTTTTTTAACAGGGGCTGAAGTCTTGGACCTTTTTGTAGTCCAAGATTTATACCATCTTGCCAGAAAGGATTCTCGTGGCTGAGGTTTTGCTTTTTTCACTTGGGGGATGGATTTTTTCGATGAACCCGTGAACTGCAAAATTGCTAAGGGATCAAAATTCAGAGCTTTGGGAATGGTATATACGCATGCTGCCAAAGCTGACGCAAAAACTAAAGTCTTTGCTACGAAACCCTTTATGCCAATCGACAAAACTGACAAAAGGCCAGCAACAATAATTTCACCCACATTGCCGCCAAGGCCGCTGGCCAAAGCCCAGGTGCTAGGTGCTGGCAAACAGGCCATGAGACACGAAAATGCCAAAGCTGAAGCCAACCAATAGAGCAGACTGTTGCGTGGCTCTTCAATCAACGTGTGCTGAAAAAGCTTTGAGGCCCATGCCAATGGAATGAACAAAAATGCCAAAACACCCATTCCCAAAAGCTGGATCAATTCATCTGCAACAATTGCACCAAAACCGCCCAACCAATTGGCAGGCCTGGCGCCTGTTGCATGATTCAAGGAAGGGTCGCTTGCTTGCCATGAAGCCAGCGCCAGTGCAATCACCACAATTACTGCTGATATTGAAATTCCGGCAAGTTCAAACATGCGACGTTTGAGAAAGCGCCGCAAGGCGGCTGGAATTGTTGATTCATCAGTATCAAACGTGTCGTTAACGGCCATAAAAAACTCCAAACGCGGTTGAGTTGCCCGCATAATAAATGGTTAATGGCACTCTGCCGCCTCAGGGTTAAGCTTGGGTAAATGCAGGCAAAAAAACGCCCCCGGTTTAAAACCGAGGGCGCCCAATATTTTCGTGGAAGATTAGTTGAAAGCGCGTTCACCGTGGCTTGAAATATCCAAGCCTTCGCGTTCGGCTTGTTCATCAACACGCAAGCCAACTGTATATTTACAGATCAAGCACGCAATGAAGCTGACGACGCCTGAAAGAATGATTGCAGTTAAAACATCAATGAACTGCGAATACATCTGGGCTGAGAGCACAAAATCTGCGGTTTTTGTGCTTGTGTCTGTTGCGAGGTAGTTAACAATACCTTGGCCGCTCAATGCCCCAATGTTTGGGTTAACAAAGAAGCCTGTTAAAAGAGCACCCAAAATGCCGCCAATGCCGTGTACGCCAAAGACGTCTAAGGCATCGTCGTAACCAAACAAAGGTTTGAGCCAAATGACAGCACCAAGGCAGACAAAACCTGCCGCGGCACCGATAATGATGGCACCCATCGGGCCAACAAAACCGCAAGCAGGCGTAATTGCCACAAGGCCTGCAACAGCGCCAGAAGCAGCGCCCAACAAGCTTGCATGTTTACGGGTTACAAACTCACCAAACGACCAAGCCAAAGCCGCTCCGCAGGTGCCGAGGATCGTGTTCAAGAAGGCAACAGCAGCGCCGCCGTTGGCTTCCAAGTTTGAACCAGCGTTAAAACCGAACCAACCGAAGAACAACAAGCCCGTGCCCAACAAGGTTGTGACCAAGTTGTGTGGTGCCATTGGTTCTTTGTTTAATCCAACGCGTTTGCCCAACATCAGCGCGCAGACAAGGCCTGCAACACCGGCGTTGATGTGAACGACTGAGCCACCGGCAAAGTCAATTGCGCCTTTGTTGAACAACCAGCCATTGGCTGCGTTCACGGCATCATTATAGGCGTTGAGAACAGTATCAATTTTGGTTTTATCTGTTCCGGCATCCATCAATTGCTTCAAGAAATCAGCTGCTGCGGAATCACCCACTGCTGCTTTTACATTGGCAAGATTGGCTGCTGACAATGTGTAAGCGTCGGGGCCAGCCCACCACCAGACCATATGGGCCATTGGCAGATAAGAGAAGCAGAACCAGATGAACAAGAACAGCAATACAGCAGAGAACTTCATGCGTTCAGCAAAAGCACCGATGATCAAAGCTGGCGTGATGCAAGCGAAGGTCATTTGGAAAATGACGTAAACATATTCAGGAAGGTAAGTTTCCTTCGAGAACGTTGCTGCCATTGTGGAAGGGCTGACGCCGCTTAAAAATGCTTTTGAAAAGCCACCGATATAGGGTGCCAAGGCGCCGGTACCGTTGGTGAAGGCCAGAGAATAACCGAAAAATACCCAAAGTATGGCCACCATGCAGAAGCATGTTGTTACTTGCATCAAAACAGACAAAACGTTTTTCGACCGCACCAAACCGCCATAAAACAGCGCAAGGCCCGGATAAGTCATCAACACAACCAGTGCTGTGGCAACCAGCATCCACGCTGTGTCGCCCTTGTTAATAGAGGCCGCAGCGAATGCTGAAGATGACATTGCAAACGTGCCCAGCCCCCCTAGAAGCAGCGGTGATAGCAACCGCTTTTTCCAATTTTCGAATTTATTCATTATGTTACCTTTCTTTGTGTCTTGAATTATCAGAGAGCAGAAGCGCCGGTCTCACCGGTACGCACGCGGATGGCCTCTTCGAGAGGAAGCACGAAAACTTTGCCGTCACCAATTTGGCCCGTTTTTGCTGAACCTTGGATGGCTTCAACGATGCGCGGAACCAATGATGATTCTACGGCAACTTCAATTTTCACCTTGGGCACGAAGCTGACGGCATATTCAGCACCGCGGTAAAACTCGGTATGGCCGCGCTGACGACCGTGACCCTTAACCTCCGTCACAGTAATGCCTTGAACCCCAATGGCGCTCAAAGCCTCTCTGACCTCTTCCAATTTGAATGGTTTAATAATGGCGATGATATATTTCATTTCGTTGCCTTTCTCCTGTATAAGGTGAAGGCATTACAAATGCTGTGCCAGATTCAATTTGACTCTAAGATATTGAATTCAAACAGATTAAATATTAGGATTAAAATTTAAGCAGAAATATGTGCTTAAATATTAGACATTCTAGAAAATTTGCATATATTTTAATCGGAGCAGGGCACTTAACAACCTATGATTCCAAGACAAGGCCGTAAAATGCAGAAATTTGATGTTTTAATTGTAGGTGCAGGTCTCAACGGGTTAGTGGCAGCTTTGGCGTTGGGGGGAGCACAGTGTCGCAGCCCACTCAGAGTTGGGGTCGTCGACCGCACTCATCCTGCTCAATTTGCAGCCAATACCCATGATTCTCGTGCTTCGGCTTTGACAGCAGCAACGCAAACGATGTTGGGTGTGTTGGGCATTTGGGAAACGCTATTGCCCTTTGCACAAAATATGAATGACATCATTGTCACAGATTCCAAATCGACAGATCAAAGGCCAAGTCTTCTGACGTTTTCAACGCGGGATGAAACGCAGTCACCTGCTGCACTCATCGAAAATGCTCAAATCTTTAAAGCTCTGCTTGAAGAAATTGGCAGAAGTCCTTCAATTGATATTATGGCTCCACACAGCATTTCTGGCTTTCATTTTGGGCCAGGGTTGGCAAGCATTACTCTTGAGAGCGGCGAAATTTTAAAAGCGAATTTGATTATTGGTGCTGATGGTCGCGGTTCGCCCACGCGCCTTGCAGCCGGCATTGATTTTGAAGGATCGGATTATCCGCAATCAGCAATTACGCTTACAGTTGGACATGAACTGCCGCACCAAGGCCGGGCCGAAGAACATTTTGGTTCAACGGGCGTTTTTGCAATTCTGCCGTTGATGGGAAATCGCTCATCAATTGATTGGACAGAACCTCACGAAGTGGCCAAGCACATCTGCGCCTCAGCAGACGATGAATTTCTGGCGGCATTGTCGGAAAAATTTGGCAACCATCTTGGCAAGCTTTCGGTGCTTTCTCCCCGCCATGCCTATCCGCTTTCTGTGTATCTGGCCAAAACCTTTGTGGGGCCCCGTGTTGCGCTCTTAGGCGATGCAGCTCATGTGGTACATCCACTTGCAGGGCTGGGCCTCAATCTGGGCTTTAAAGATGCTGCCGCACTGGCAGAAACAATTATGAAAGCTGCCCAACTTGGCCAAGATATTGGAGGCGCTGAAGTGCTTCAATCCTATATGCAATGGCGGCGTTTTGAC
>JANXRO010000356.1 GCA_025356765.1 Hyphomicrobiales bacterium
CAACTGACCGGGCAATTTTTTACCGATGTCACCACAGCCTCGCGCACATCACTCATGTCTCTCGATACTTTGCAATGGAGCGATGAACTTTGTGCGTTGTTTGGTGTGCCGCGCGAATGTTTAGGCGACATTCGCCCTTCGGCGGGAAGTTTCGGCGCAAACATAACGGCCAGCATGGTGGACCAACAGGCCGCATTGTTTGGCCATGGTGCGGCGAGGCCCGGTGATGGCAAAATAACCTTTGGCACTGGCGCTTTTGCTTTGGCGCTTGTGGGCAACAAACGGCCCTTGGCTGATACATCCGGCTTGCTTCCCACTGTTGCTTGGCAGATTGAAAATGCGCCCGCTGAATATGCTGTGGATGGCGGCATTTATAACGCTGCATCAGCGGTGAATTGGGCCAAAGGCCTTGGCCTGTTTAAAGATTATGCGGAGATCAACAGCTTTAAAAATCCATCGGCCATTTCACGCGGCTTGGCTTTTGTTCCAGCACTTTCTGGCCTTGCCTGCCCGCATTGGGATAGGAACGCAGCGGGCCTGTGGCTGGGCCTTGGCCTTGATACAACCAAGCACGACATGATGCAGGCGCTGCTTGAAGGCATCGCACTGCGCGCCGCCGAAGTGATGGACGCAATGGCAAGGCAAGGCGCGAGGGGCAACAGCATTTCCATTGATGGCGGCCTCGCCCAGAACCCCTATTTTGCGCAGTTTTTGGCCAATGCCTTGAACCGCCGGGTGAATGTTGCGGCTTCGACAGATTTAACGGCACTTGGCGTGGCCCGTATGGCCATGTTGGGCGCTGGCGCAAAAACTTTGCCAGCCTTGCCGCAATCTACCAATCCATTTTTGCCGCTTGATCCGCTGCCTTCGAATTTGCATTCCAGATTTGGTATTGCAATTTTGCGCGCGAAAGGCTGGAAAGGTTTTTAAAACATAATGGGAGAACACGATGGCAATCACAGGCACAACAGAAAAATCAACCGGGCGCATTCGCTATGGCATGGTGGGCGGCGGGCAGGGCGCATTTATCGGCGCTGTGCATCGCTTGGCAGCACGCATTGATGATCATTATGATTTTGTGGCCGGTGCTTTATCGGCAGATCCGGCCAAGGCAAAAGCTTCAGGCCAAGAACTGGGCCTGAACGCAGATCGGATTTATTCAGACTATGCGGCCATGGCCAAGGCTGAGGCAAAACGCGCTGATGGCATTGAAGCAGTTTCCATCGTAACGCCAAACCACATGCACTTTCCTGTGGCCAAGGCCTTTATCGAAGCAGGCATTCATGTGATTTGTGACAAGCCGCTTTCTTTGAATTTGAAAGAGGCCAAACAGCTTGAAGCCTTGTTGAAGAAAAACCCAAAAGTGATTTTTGCTTTAACCCATAATTATTCAGGCTATCCGATGATCCGCCAAGCCCGCGCCATGGTAGAGGCTGGCGAGCTTGGTGAAATTCGTTTGGTGCAGGGCGAATATCCACAAGATTGGCTGACAACGGATTTGGAAAAATCGGGCCAGAAGCAAGCCGCTTGGCGCACAGATCCAAAACGTTCTGGTGCAGGCGGTTGTGTGGGCGACATTGGCACGCATACGTATCAGCTGGCCACATTTGTTTCGGGTTTAACCTTGGATGAATTGGCCTGCGACCTGACCAGCTTTGTAAAAGGCCGCAAGCTTGATGACAATGTGCAAGCCATGTTGCGTTTCAAAGGCGGGGCCAAGGGCGCCATTTGGGCCAGCCAAGTGGCCGTGGGCCATGAGAATGGATTGAAGCTTCGGGTCTATGGCACCAAGGGCGGAATTGAGTGGACGCAGGCTGATCCGAATTATTTGTGGTTCACGCCATTTGGTGAACAAAAGCGTTTGATCACACGCGGTGGCGCTGGTGCTGGCCCCGCTGCGGCCCGCATGACACGCATTCCATCAGGCCATCCGGAAGGTTATCTTGAAGGATTTGCCAATATTTATTCAGAAGTGGCCCACGCCATCAAAGCATCTCGTGCAGGCAAGAAGCCACCCAAGGATGTTTCTTTCCCCGGCATCGTGGACGGCGTTCAAGGCATGGCCTTTATCGAAGCTTGCGTAAAATCTTCCGCCAAGAATGCACGCTGGGTGAAGGTTTAAATTAAGGCCCAAGGCGATTGACGTTCATCCGCCTTGGGCATTTTTTTGATTTTAAACCGCAGCTTCAATCATAATTTCAACATCAAGGCCCGGCGCTGCAAGCTTTGACTCAACGGTGGCCCGTGCTGGCGTGTGGCCCTGTGGCACCCAAGCATCCCATGCCTCATTCATGTGGGCGAAGGTTGCAATATCAGTGAGCCAGATGTTGGCTTTGAGAATTTTGGTTTTATCAGTGCCCGCTTGTTTCAGCGTGGCATCAATCATGGTGAGAATTTCGGCAGTTTGCTCTTTGACAGATTTGCCAGCGGCTTTATCGGCTACAAAGCCTGCAAGCCTTGCTACGCCATTGTAAACCACGGCTTCACTCATGCGTTTGCCAACGCCAATTCGGGTTATTGTCATCATCTTCTCCTGTTGATTTTGGTGTGTCTAAACTACGGCATCAATCACCGCAAGCAAGGCCAGCGGCAGGGTTTCAAACGCATAAGGTGCGTGAACCCGCTCAAGCCACGTATGATAATCTCTGCCCCATGGGCCAATGTTGATGGTGGGAAAGCCTGCCGCTTCCTTCATTTCAAAGCTTGTGCCCCAAATGGGCGTGTTGGCGGCAACGACGGTATGATCACCCGATGCTTCACCAAAAAAGCTCATATCAGAAATTCCGGCGAAATATTTCAACGTGCCAATGCCAAAAGGTTTTAACGCTTGGGTGATCTTGGCTTCAAGCGCTTGATCAACCAACAACACGGCGGGATAGGGAATTGCCCCAAAGCCTAAAATCACGGCGGGCCCGGCCAAGCCTGAAAGTTCCCACACACTTTGCGTGAGACGTTTGGCCCGTTCGGGAAAATCCAATTCATGTAGCAATGCAATTTTTTGGGCTTGGGCCAAAATTTTATCTGGCGAAACTTTTGCCGCAACTTCGGCATAGGATAAAATTTGAATATTCTGTTTCATGCGCAGCTTCACGCGCGCCATGGCATTTTGTGCAAGCGTGCGCGCAATGGCAAACACATCACCAGCGCTGCGCTTATGTTGCATCGTGTTCCAATAGACCCAAGCCGTTGCGGGCGTTGTTACATTATAGCCCTGCTTTAAATCTTTGGCATGAAGGCAGGTGGGTGGGGCTGCAATTTCATCACCCGTTGTTTCAGAAAGCTCCGGCGAAAGTTCAAATTCGCTAATCAATTCGGAAGCGATATAAGCCGCGTTAATGCCATCTTGTGGATAGCCAGCGTGGGCTGGTTTGCCCACGACGTAAGCTGTCAGCAATTGCTTGCCGATTGACCCCAACGTTGCCACGCGCGCTTTTGAACCATCGGCCTGATCTGAAATGGCATCAAGATTGATTGCCAAAGCAACATCAAGTTTATGTTCAAGGGCAATGTCTTTCAGGCGCGGTGCTGCATATCGCGCACCCGCTGACCGTTCTTCTTCATCAGACACGGCCACAAACAAAAGCGTTGCATCACCTTTATAGTGTTCCGCCGCGGCAATGCCTGCGGCCAAGCCTGCCTTCATATCGAGAAGACCGCGGCCCGGCAAAAAATCACCTGATAAAAAATCAGCCAACGCCAAGGCGCTTTCACCAGAGGTTTTTAACCGAGCAATCACTTCAGGCAGAAGTTTTGTCGCCTCAAAGGCCAATGATTTTAGATCACCATAATCATCAATCGACACAACATCAAAATGGCCAGTGAGCACAATGGTGCGATTGCTGCGCCCCCGCTTGATGGCAATGACATTGGAACGTGTTGCTACATCACCTTCAATCGGCTGAACCCATGCTTCATCAAAGCCAGAAAGATAAGCCGCCAATTTTGGTGCAAATGCGGCTTCATCAGTTGAACCTGTAACCGAAGGCCAGTGCGTTAGTTCCAAGGCAATTTCGCGGGCACGCGCGGCAATATCGTTCCTCACGCAAGGCTCGCATCATAGGCCAAAACAGAATTCAGCAACACTTGTGTTCCCGCCGCGCATTCTTCTTGTGTGGTGGATTCAGCTTCATTGTGTGAAATGCCACCAAGGCATGGCACAAAGATCATGGTGGTGGGGGCAACCCGCGCAATATAGGCCGCATCATGGCCAGCCCCTGACGCCATATCCCGCGAGGCAAAACCAGCTTTGGCCACGCCATCACGCACACAGGAAATAAGCTCGGGCGCAAATTGAACGGCGGGCGATTTCCAAATACATTTTTCTTCAAATGTCACGCGGCAATGATCTGCTATCTCTGCAATATCTTGGCGAAACGCCGCTTCCATTTTATCCAGCACATTTTCATCAGGGTGGCGCAAATCCACTGTGAAAAACACTTCCCCCGGCACAACATTGCGGCTGTTGGGCTTGTTTTCGATAAGGCCCACTGAAGCAACACCCGGCAAATGATCAAAGCCAATATCATCAATAGCGCTGATCATGTGGGCGGCTGCAAGCAGCGCATTTTTGCGCAATGTCATGGGCGTGGCGCCCGTGTGGCTTTCTTGGCCAGTCACATTAACTTCATACCAGCGCATGCCTTGAACGCCTGTTACAACGCCAATCATTTTCTCTTCGGCTTCTAAAATGGGGCCTTGTTCAATGTGCAATTCAAACATGGCACCAAATTTTATGGCGCCTGCTTTGTGCTGGCCCTTATAGCCAATCCGCACCAACTCATCGCCAAGGTTGATGCCGCTTCGATCTTCACGGCTCCATGCAAACTCAGGCGTAAACACCCCGGCATAAACGCCCGAACACAACATGGCGGGCGCAAAACGCGAACCTTCTTCATTCGTCCAATTGGCAATCATTATAGGGGCATTGGTTTCATAATTCATATCAACCAAAGTGCGCATGGCTTCCAATGCACCAAGCACGCCAAGCACGCCATCAAACTTGCCCCCCGTGGGCTGTGTATCCAAATGTGAACCCATGGCAATGGGTTTTAAATGGTTGTGCTTGCCTGCCCGCGTGGCAAACATATTGCCAACTTCATCCACCTCAACCTTGCAGCCCAGGCTTTCGCATTCAGCTTTAAACCAATCGCGCACGCGTTTATCTTCATCAGAAACCGTAAGCCGCTTGATGCCACCCTTGGGCGTTCCACCCATTTGGGCCGTGTGCATCAAATGGTCCCACAAGCGTTGTGAATTGATGGTGAGATTGGTTTTGGAGGTCATTGGTCACGCTTTCAAAATGTCAGTTTTGCTGAAGTCGTCACCCTTGAAAAGTAGTGGCTGTTTCAACCTCTTGGCACAGGCATAAGCAAAACAGTCGCCCAAATTTAGTCCCGCCGCATGGTTGCCCTTGCCGAATTTTTCAAATGCCTCGAGCGCTAGTTCGGACAAATCCTGATCAATGGCTGGGCTAACAAACTTGATGGCATTTCGACTGATAAACTCATTCACCTCGGCGAGAGTTTCAACGCGAGGCTTCCCTTTTTTTCTGACCAGCGCCAAAACTGTTTCATATACAACCAACCCCGAAATATGACGGTGCTTCGTGGCGCGCATCCTTTTGCGAAGTTCTGGGCCATCGGACTCGTTTGCAATTATGCTCACAAGAGCTGAAGCATCAATAAACATTCAATCGTCATTCAAGCTGTCATAAAATTCTTTATCGGCTTTACGGCCTGTGTCTGGCCAAGAAGCAACTTTTGCAATCAATCGATCTATTGCGGCCTCATTTTCCTTTTCTTCTTCTTTTTCCCGCGCAAGCTCGGCTTCTACTGCGCTTCGAATTGCTTGCGTGATGGAAATGTCGCGCAGCTTAGCCAACTTTCTCACAGCACGGTCTGTTGCCGGGTCCTTGACATAAATGCCCATTTCAATCTCCTAGTATATACATTTATACACGTAGTATATACTTAAATGCCTCCAAATGCAAGATGTACAAATTGCCCCAACTCTTCACATCCTCGGCACACGTTTGGCAATATGATCAGCATGCAAACCCAAATCAGCAGATGATAATCTATCAACTGCGGTGTTCAGCTGGTGCCAATAAGGATAGATCAATTGGGGCAGGCTGACATCATTCAGCTTCAGCACATCATCGGCGGTCAATTTCAATGTGGCTGAAGCCAGATTGTCTTTCAGTTGGTCTTCATTGCGCGCACCAACAATTAAAGATGCAACGCCGGGCCTAGCCGCCAACCACGCCAAGGCAACTTGCGCTGCTGAAACGCCGTGTGCTTCACCCACTTCAACCAGCGCGTCGATAATGCGGTAAAGCCTGTCTTCATCACGGATTGGCGGTTCAGACCAACCTGAAACGTGGCGCGATGTTTCTGGCGTTTTGCCGCGCCTGAATTTTCCCGAAAGCAGGCCACCGGCAATTGGGCTCCACACTTGAATGCCAACACCTTGATCAAGCGCTAAAGGCACAAGTTCAAATTCAGCCTCACGGGCCTCGATGGTATAATGAATTTGCTGGCAGACAAATTTTTCAAAATTGTGCTGACCCGACACCATCATGGCCTTCATAATGTGCCACGCGGAAAAATTGGAACAACCAATATAACGCACTTTGCCTTGCTTCACCAAAGTGTTCAAAGCTTCCATGGTTTCTTCAAGGGGGGTTTGGCCATCCCATTCGTGCAGATAATAAACGTCAATGCGATCGCGCTGCAGGCGCTTTAAGCTGGCCTCACATTCACGGATAATATGAAAACGTGAAAGCCCCTGTTCATTGGGGCCAGTGCCCATGCCAAAGCGAACCTTGGTGCCCACCAACAATTGGTCTGAACGGGTTTTGAGAATTTCACCCAAGGCACTTTCAGATTTGCCACTTGTATAGGCGTTCGATGTATCAAAAATATTCACGCCATGATCAACCGCAATATCCACCAAGCGCGACGCACTTTTGCGATCTAAACTGCCCGCCATGTTGAAGAAGCCTTCGCCATCAAAATTCATTGTGCCCAGCGTGTGCAGCGAAACCTTCAGGCCCGATTTTCCCAGATTACGATATTCCATTGTGGTCAACTC
>JANXRO010000381.1 GCA_025356765.1 Hyphomicrobiales bacterium
TAAAGCGTGGGCATCGAGGCCCAAATGTCAATGAAGCGCTGCATCAGCAAATCTGTCCACCCGCCAAAATAGCCTTGAACAGCGCCTGCCGTAATGCCGGTGATGGAAGAAAAAAATGTCAGCAGCAAACCGAAGGCCACGGAAATGCGAAAACCATAAATCAATCGCGCCACCACATCGCGGCCTTGATCATCCGTGCCCAGCCAATTCATATTGCCCGCCGCACAGGCCGGATCATTGGCTTTCAAGGGGTATTTCACACAAGCCTCATCTCGGCTGAATTGAAATGCGGGCTTGGATGGCGCGGGCGTTGGAATTTCAGTATTGACCGTGTTGTATGAGTAATGCACCAAGGGCCAAATCATCCAGCCATTGGCATTGATCTCATCGAGATTGACCGGATCTCGAAAATTGGTTTTGGCTAGGAAGCCACCAAATTTCGCCTCTGGATAATCTTTCCACAGTGGAAACAACAATTCGCCTTTGTAGAAAGCCAGCATTGGCCGATCATTGGCAATCAGCGGCGCAAAAAGTGAGATGAAAAACATAATCGCAAACAACCAGAATGCCCAAAACCCTCTTCGGTTTTTGCGAAACAATTCAAAGCGACGTTGATTGAGGGGCGACAGTTTCACGATCAAACTTCCCGCGCCTCAAAATCAATGCGCGGGTCAATCCATGTGTAAATCAAATCGCTCAAAAGTGCGATCACCAGACCAATTAACGTGAACACATAAAGTGCAGCAAACACCACCGCATAATCACGGTTCACCGCAGATTTATAGGTGAGATATCCCAACCCATCGAGGGAGAACACTTGCTCGATCAGCAGTGAGCCCGTGAAAAATGCGTGCAAAAACGCTGCCGGAAAACCGCTGATCACCAACAGCATAGCATTGCGAAACACATGGCCATAAAGCACGCGGGCTTCGCTCAAACCCTTTGCCCGCGCTGTTACAACGTATTGTTTACGAATCTCATCGAGAAAGGAATTTTTGGTCAGCAATGTCATGGTGGCAAAGCTGCCCACACCCATGGCGGTTAACGGCAAAACCAAATGCCAAGCATAATCTTTCACTTTTCCAAACCAGCTCAAATCAGAAAAATTATCCGACGTGAGCAGGCGCAAAGGGAAGACATTATAATAGCTGCCGCCCGCAAATAAAATGATCAGAAATATCGCAAACACAAAACTTGGAATGGCATACCCAATGCTGATGATGGCCGATGTCCAGATATCAAACTTCGTACCTTCTTTCACCGCCTTGCGAATGCCCAATGGAATCGAAACAGCGTAAGAAATAATCAAAATCCAAAGACCAAGCGAAATTGAAACTGGCAGCTTTTCAAGAATGAGATTCACCACGGGTTTGGATTGGAAATAGCTATCACCAAAATCAAAGCGCAAATAATTTGAAACCATTTCGCCAAAGCGTTGCAAGGGTGGCTTGTCAAAGCCAAATTGCTTTTCCCACTTTTTGATGATGTCTTTGTCGATGCCTTTGGCACCACGATAGGTTGAATTCTCGTTCTGGCTGCCAATGTTTTCGGTGCCGCCATTCAGCTTGGCATCAACTTGGTCAGTATTTTGAAGTTTTGAAATCAATTGTTCAATCGGCCCGCCCGGCACAAATTGCGTAACCAAAAATGTGAGTGCCAAAACCCCCAGCAAAGTAGGGATCATCAACAATATGCGCTTGAGAATATAAGAACCCATTTAGCCCGAAATCTTTTTGGCTTTGGCCTCATCAAGCCACCAAGTGGCAGGAATGCCAAGGTCATAATCGGCCTTTTTATCAGGCTTGCCAAACCTGTTCCATGCGGCCACGCGTTCAAACGGCGCAAACCAATGTGGGATGAGATAAGAGCTCCAGATGAGGGCGCGATCCAACGCATGGGTTGCCGTAATCAGCGCGTTGCGATCTTTCGCAAAAATCAATTTTTCAATCAGCGCGTCAATGGCGGGACTTTTTATGCCCGCATAATTTTGAGCGCCCTTCTTATCAGCTTCGGTTGAACCCCAGAAATAACGTTGTTCGTTACCGGGCGATTCTGATTGGCCATAGCGATGCACAATGATGTCATAGTCATAGGTTTCTTTCAGTTT
>JANXRO010000002.1 GCA_025356765.1 Hyphomicrobiales bacterium
TGTCAACTGTCAGCTGACGGATTACACCGCGCAACCGCTTCCTTAACGTCGCTTTGCAGAAGGTGGCAAGCTTTTGTTGGAAGGGTAGAGCGCGGGTTGGCCATGAACATTCATTTGCCCGCCATTAAAAACGGAATATCTGTTTGCCCGCATAATCTCCATCGGTTTCCATTTTTCAAATTCGGTTTTGATCATTAGGCAACTTACTCTTTGCCTAACCGCTCTATGCCCCGCCGCACATATGCTGGGAGTCTGGTAATTCCCAATGGCCAGATGTGCGCAGGTTTTTCCAACGCCAGAAATAGCCACGGTCATCGCCTGTTGGGCAGTCTTTCGGAATGCTCTTCAGGCAAATCAAAACTGTGTCGCCTTTGGTGGATTTTTCAAGGGCAGGGATGCGTTCATAGCTGACACCGTAAAAGCCATTGGCCGAGGCGATGGAATTGCCAGAGTCATCAAAGGGCAAATTATCCGGGCAGTTGCCACTGGCATCGGGGCTGCAAAGCCGCGGGCCCAAATCTGTGATGGTGGAGAGCGTGCATTCCCCGATTTTCAGTTGGCTTTTGATGGTGTCATAGGGCGCGGGCGCAGGTGCTTTCAAATCTGCGGGGGGTTGAAACCTTGGGTCAGCCAGGGTGAACATCGGCATTTCTGCCGCGCCAACTTCAGTGATGCAGGCAGCGTCTGATTTGCATGCGTGGCGCTGGCGCATAAATGTGGCGTGAAGGTTGTTGGCTACCGCGCGCCCCAGTTTGGCAACCAAGCGTTTGTAACCATCTGAAATGGCAACGTCGATCGCCGAAAGTTCTTCGCTGGCGCAAATTGCCTTTTCATCAGCCAGGCTTGCCTTGCTGCAATCAAACGAGGGTGCCGCTTCAACCTGTGATGACGCGGATAAAACGATGGCGATGACGCAAGCGGCAAATGTTTTTACAAGCATGTTGAACCTCAGCATTTTTGATGGGTTACGATATGATGAGTTCATATCAGAGTCTATGTCGTTCCTGTTGAAACGCGCAACCGCTTCCTCAACGTCACTTTGCAGAAGGGGGCAAGCTTTTGTTGGAAGGAATGGTCAAGGGTGGGCTTTAAAGCGGGGGCTTCTAAAATGTTTAACGATGACAAACAGCGGGATTGGCGGGTAAAAACCAATCTATGTTTATATAGCTTAGATAGGATTAAAAGTCAAGAACTATTTTTTGTCTGGGCGAAGGGGTATGAGTTCTGATCTCAATTTCCCACGGGTGATTTAAGGCTATGAATGTTCAAACGCCCATCAAAACTGGCATTTCGGTTTGCCCGCATGATTGCCCCTCGGCTTGCGCGCTTGAGGTTGAATTGCTGGATGAAAACACCATTGGGCGCGTGCGCGGGGCCAAGAATAATTCTTACACATTGGGGGTGATTTGCGAAAAGGTGGCGCGCTATGCTGAACGCATTCACCACCCTGACCGGTTGCTTTATCCGATGAAACGTTCTGGCCCCAAAGGTTCCGGCCAGTTTGAGCGCATTTCGTGGAACGAGGCTTTGGATTTAACCGCAACGGCCTTCAATAAAGCCGAAGCGGAATTTGGCGGCAAAAGCATTTGGCCCTATTATTATGCGGGTACCATGGGGTTGGTGATGCGCGATGGCATAGAGCGTTTGCGCAACGCCAAATCATATTCCGGCATGTATGGCACAGTGTGCATCGCTTTATCATGGGCCGGATATTTTGCAGGCACGGGCCGCATTGCAGGCATTGACCCGCGCGAGATGCAAAAATCAGATTTGATTGTGGTTTGGGGCGGAAACCCAGTGAACACCCAAGTGAATGTGATGACGCATGTTGGCATCGCCCGAAAAACCCGTGGCGCCAAATTGGCTTGTGTTGATATATATGAAACCGGAACAATGAAAGCGGCTGATATTAAATTGCTGATAAAGCCCGGAACTGATGGTGCGCTTGCTTGCGCCATCATGCATGTGTTGTTTCGTGATGGCTTGGCGAATTGGGATTATCTTCGTCAGTATACGGATCATCCAAAAGAATTCGAAGTGCATCTGAAAGATAAAACACCGGAA
>JANXRO010000058.1 GCA_025356765.1 Hyphomicrobiales bacterium
ACATTTCGGGCGGCAGGCCGGCTTCATATAAAATATCGGCAAGCTTGATTGCCGTCAGCGGCGTTAAATCTGTGGGTTTGCAAACCACGCAATTATTCGTGGCAATGGCTGGTGCAATTTTGTGTGAAACCATATTCAAAGGGTGATTGAAGGGCGTAATGGCAGAGATCACGCCAACGGGTTCGCGCTTGGTGAAAATCTTTCGCGCTTTGCCTTGTGGCGTTAAATCACACGAAAAAATTTGCCCATCATCGTTGATTGCAAGTTGGCCAGCCAGCGAAAACACATCATAGGCTCTGCCACATTCGTAAGCCGAATCTTTCAGCGAAAGGCCGAGCTCCACAGTAATCAAATGCGAAAGTTCTACGGCATATTTCTTGATCAACTCTGCGGTGCGGAACAAAATTTGTTGACGCTCATAGCGTGTGAGTTTTGGTTTGAATGCGGCGGCAATTTCAAACGCTTTTGCGGCGTGGCTGGCGTTGCCCGCAGGCACGGTGCCAATCACCTCACCTGTAAATGGATAGCGCACATCAAATGTTTTTTCTGCAAAAATCTTTTTGCCGCCGATGCGCATGGCTTCATGAATGATCGTTCTTGCCATATTAATTCTCCACGCAATTGCAGCCGATAAAAAACGCATCAAAATTGCGCAAGGGATGCGGCAGATTTTTCAGTTTGCGATTGCTGATCACCGGCACGCGCTGTTCGGTTAATCCGCCATGCGAACGCAGCGGCGCGTCAAGCCCGGAAAGATCATGTTTGCTGGCAGATGTGCCAATCACCTTTGAAGAACTGGCTCCACCCGATACAACAATCACATCGCCACAACGATCAGGCGGAAGCCCATAAAGTTTGGCCGCAACATGCTTTGGCAGAACCGCATCCATGCCGCTCAGCGAACTGATAAATGCAATTGCATCATCAACTTTTACAGTGTTCAAATAGATTTGCGCGAAAGAGCCAAGCGCCCCGTGATGCACGACATAAGGATCTGTGATCGGCAAAATAACCCGAGAGGTTCCAACACCAAATTTATGGTCCATCGCATCTTGCAAATAGATCACATCAGGCTTTCCATCAGCCAAATGTTTATCTTTCATGCCATGATCAGCAACAATAATTAAGTTGCAATCCAACGCATCAAGCTGGCCTACATATCCATCCATCATCGCATAAAATGAATTTGCTCCAGCAGAACCAGGTGCAAATTTATGTTGAACATAATCCGTGGTGGAAAGATACATCAGGTCTGGTCTGTCACGTTTTAATAACTTAACGCCAGCCGCAAAAACAAATTCAGAAAGATCAGCCGAATAAACTTCCGGCAAAGGCTTTCCCACAAAGTTTAAAACATCTGCAATGCCGTTGTCTGCCAGATTGGCTTTGTCTGCCTTTTCAGATGAAAAACAAATGGCTGAACCATCAAATTTCAGCCCATGGCCCAATAACAACCGCAGTTTATCCTTTGCCGTAACGAGGCAAATTTTAGCACCCGCCTTTTGAAATTCAGCAAACAGTGTTGGCGCTGTTAGCCATTTGGGATCGTTCATCATCGTTTCCAAACCCGTGGCGGGGTCGATGAGATAGTTGCCGCAAATGCCATGCACATCAGGTGTGCGGCCCGTTGCAATCGACATATTGTTTGGATTGGTGAAAGACGGAATAACACAATCGCCGAGGAGATTTTCACCCTTGGCGATGATAGAAGCCAAGTTCGGCATCAGCCCTTGGGCCATTGCACCATTCATATAATCAGGCTCACTGCCATCACAGCAAATTACCACGATGGGCCGTGTGGGCCATTGATATGTGCGGTCGTTAATCAGAAGCTGTTTCAATCAATCCCTCGGGGCCATGTCTTTAACATTCATTGCGGCCAACACGTGTTTGATCGCTTCCACAACGCGGATCATCACATTTTCATCGATGTGGCCAATTGTGCCAATCCGAAAACTATCGCGCTTTGTAAGTTTGCCGGGATAGATCGCAAAACCATGCTTTCGCAAAGCCTCATAGAATTCATCAAACTTAAAATTCTCATCGCGCGGTGTGAGAAATGTCTGGATGATAGGCCCCGCTTCGTTGCCAGAGAGCAACGGCTGAATGCCAATTTCGACCATGCCTTTTAATAAAATATCGGCGTTGCGCTGATAGCGTCTTTCACGCTGTGCTGGCCCGCCTTCTTCATCAAGTTCGCGCAAGGCTTGGCGAAATGCCACCAGCGCATGGGTGGGCGGCGTAAACCGAAACTGGCCCGTTGCTTCAAGCCCTTTCCATTGTTCATATAAATCCAGCACCACCGAATGTGATTGCGCTTCTGATGCCACCAGCAAATCTCGCTTCACCAACACATAAGAAAATCCGGGGATACCCTCTATGCATTTATTGGACGAAGAAACCAGAACGTCAATTTCATCACGCGCCATATCAACTTCAAGCGCACCGAATGACGACATGGCATCAACCATGAAAATTCGGCCTTGCGATTTCACTTCCCGCGCCAATTCAGAAAGCGGGTTCACAATGCCAGACGTTGTTTCACAGTGGATAAGCCAAACATGGCTGATGGCTTTATCTTCTTCCAAAAGCTTTTTGAAATGCTTGGGCTCAATCTGCGTCACATCGGCTTTGCTGATGCGTTCATGGGGGCGGCCAATTGTTTCTAAAATTTTTGCGGCGCGTTCGCCATAAGCGCCATTGGCAACCACCAAAGTTTTTTTGCGTCGTGCTGGAGCAAAGCTGCCAAGCGCTGCCTCGATTGCAAAAGTGCCAGAGCCTTGCATGATCACACATTCATAGCTGTCATCACAGCCAGCAAGCCGCAAAAGTTCTTGGCGAATTTCTTTTACAAGTTTGCGAAATTCAACATCGCGCGAACCCCAATCCGCAAGCAGCGCCATTTTAACGCCGCGCGATGTTGTCAGCGGCCCCGGCGTGAGCAGATAAGGCATATCTTCTTGGCCATCGGGCCCTTGAAAATTCATGCCGATCGGCGATTTTGCTACCATGTGTTTCTCCCATCGCTATTAGAAAGGATCAGCGCTGAAAGGTCAATTCGATTGGCCCAGATATTTGGCCACTTCAGGAAGCGTCTGGCTGAAAAAAGTGTTGGTTTGTTGAGGTTTTTGCACCACGCCGCCATCCACAAAAATAACTGACTGGGCCACGCGTTTTGCCTCATCTGGTTGGTGCGTCACCAATAAGGTGGTCAATTTTCGCTCTGTTGTAATATCCTGCACAAGCTTCAACATTTCCAAACGAAGCCCCGGATCAAGTGCGGCGAAGGGTTCGTCCAACAATAGAATTTTGGATTGCCTCACCAAAACACGGGCCAAAGCAACGCGCTGGCGCTCACCACCGGAAAGATGACTGGGCAAACGCGCGCCATAGTGGCCAAGGCCAACGCGTTCTAATGCCGCCTGCACAGCAACCAATTGCGCGCGTGAAAGCTTAAGGCTTGGATCTATCCCAATGGCCACATTATCTTGAACAGTCATATGAGCAAACACATTGTGATCTTGAAACACCATGCTGATGGGCCGGGCCGCAGGTGGGGCTGCAGTAAAATCATGCCCATTAATATTCAGTGTGCCCGATGAGAGGCTTTCAAACCCAGCGATAATATTGAGCAACGTGGATTTGCCGGCACCACTTGGCCCCAAGATTGCACAAAAATTCTGATCAGCGATTTCGAGATCAATCTGCAGCGAAAAATCTTGGTGGCGATAAAACCCTTTTTCAAGCTTGATCATAGGTTTTCTCGGCAACAAAAGTTAACCCGCCGCATATGATCAGCAGCAGCAGGGCCGTGCCGGCCGCATCTCCGCTGCGATAATGCCCCATCTCAATATGAAGCAAGCTTGGCAGCGTGATAATGCCATGGCTGCCCAAAAGTGTGATGGCAGTGAGATCACCCAAAGATAATACGGACGCCATTAAAAATGCTTGCGCCAGCGGGCGGCGCAATATTGGCAATTCTACGTTTTGAAAAATTTGCCATGGTGAAAAATTCAATTGCTTCGCCAATTTCAAATGATCACGGGTGATGCGGGCAAAGCCAATACGCAAAGCCGAAACAGCAAAGGGCAGGGCCATTAAGCTGTTGAGCAGAATGATGAATGCCACAGTGGTAAAGGCGTTGTCGACGAAGCGAAAGATTAACAAAAACCACCCTGTGGCAAGAACTGCAGGTGGCACAATAAACGCCGCAAGACTTGCGATTTGTGATGGCGCATCATTTACCTTTGCCAAAGGCCAAGCCAGCAAAAGCGCAACAACCGCAGACAGCAATGCCACGGCAAAACTGGTGGACAAGGCCTGCATTGTCAAAGCGGTGAAGTGCAGATGGAAAAGCCCCTGAGCAACAACCGCAATGAGGGGTGGCAACACAATGGCCAATGCAACAACACTTAAACACACATCAAAAAGTTTTGATGCAAACATTTGGTTGTCAAATCTTCTGATGTTTTGCCTTAAGGCTGGCGTGACTATTCCCGCTTTTATCATTTGTGCTGCCGCACTGACCAGCACCGCTGACAATAAAATTTGCAGCAACGCTAGCTGCAACGCTCGCGGCAAATCAAAATCCATTCTCAATGATTGATAAATCGCCACTTCCAACGTTGTGGACGATGCGCCACCTAAGGTGAGAACGATAATAAAGCTTGCTGAGCACAGCAAAAAGATCAAAGCGCCAACATTGGGCAACAGGGTTTTGAGCAACGGCCATTCAACATGTTTGAATATAGCCGGCTCATTAAAATTGAGCTGGGCAGCAAGCCTGAAGTTTTCGGGCTGTGCTGTTTGCAAACCATAGAAAAATATTCGTGTTGCCATGGGCAGATTAAAAAACACGTGGGCCAATACAATGCCGGGAAGGCCATAGAGTTCGAAAAAATGCGGAAATATTCCGCTCTCCCCAAACAATGACGTAAGCCCCAATATCGCAACAATGGCGGGAACCGCCATGGGCAGTGCAAAACTTTGCAAAATAGCTTTGCGGCCCAAAAAGTCTCGTCGCGCCAAGGCACGCGCTGTAAACATTCCAAGTGCGAGCGAAAAAACAGTGGAAAGAAAAGCTTGTTCAAGTGTGAAAAGCAACACTGAAAAGATTGAACGATCAAGCGCAAATGTTGACACAGCGCTGTGCAACACCAGCCAGAATAAAGGCAATAGTCCAGCAAGAATCGTGCAGGCAATCAATGCCTGCACGATGCGCGAATAAGAACTAGCCATTCACTGCCTTTTGCCACTCGTCAATCCAATCACGGCGATGGGCAAACACGTCTTCAGGGGAATAGAGCAAGGTCTTTGCGGGCTTCACCAATTTGCCGAAAGCATCGGGCAGGGGAGTGGATGTTTGCGAGGCCGGCATCATCCAATTATTCTGTGGAATTTCATTTTGAAAATCAGGCGTCAAAACAAAGTCCATAAATTTTTCTGCTAAAGCATGGTGCTTTGAAGCCTCGATCAAACCCGCCACTTCAATTTGCAAATAATGCCCTTCAGCAAAATCTGCTGCCTGATATTTCTCAGTTTTATCAACCACCATATGATAGGCGGGCGAAGTGACGTAAGAGAAAACCATTGGCGCTTCCCCTTTGGTGAAAAGCGCATAGGCCGCATCCCACGAAGGGGCAGTGGTTAAAATGCGCGGCTTCAGTTTCATCCAAGCATCTGCCGCCTTGTCACCGTAAACTGTTTTCATCCACAGCAAAAATCCAAGACCAGGCGTTGACGCGCGTGGATCTTCCAAAATGATTTTTTGTGACGCATCGCCGTTCACCAATTCATCCAGGCTTTTTGGCGGATTGGGCATTTTTTCGGTGTTATAAACCACAGCAAAATGGCCATAATCATAGGGTAGGAATGTATCATCATTCCAACCGCCCGGCACAATGGCGCGCTTCACATCAATGCCATGCTTGCCAAAAATGCCAAGTGATTTTGCCTCTGCGGTCAGGTTGGTATCCAGGCCCAACACAACATCTGCTGTGGTGGCTTTGCCTTCAAGCTTCAAACGGTTAAGCATGGCAACGCCATCGCCCAAGGCCACCCAGGTCAACTCGCAATCACAAGTTTTTTCGAATGCGGCTTTGATATTTTTGCCGGGGCCATAGTCTCCGGAAAAACTATCATAGGTATAAACCGTCAACGTGTCTTTGGACACTGCTGGAAGCGCCAATAGTGTTGTTGCTAATAAAGTGAAAATAAATTTCGTCATCGTTTTCCTTCTTAAAAATGATGCGAAAGAATACGATGGGTCGATCATTCAACCCGCCCGCAATCCCTCCGCTGGTATAAGCCAGATCAGGTTCAGCGGGTTGAGACGCGAAGTCTCTCTCAGCTTCAAACGAAGCACCCCGTTGAGAGCAAGGCTGTTAATAGTCTCGTCATGTTGGTCTTGCAAGCCTTGTTCTGCTATGAGCAGCCGATGAGCAGATATGCAATTTTATTGGGCGGCGGTTTGACGGTGACCAAACGCCTGCGCAAGCAACTTGAAGGCGCGCGTTATATCGCGGCTGACGGCGGCATTGTGCATGCTGAAGCTTTGGGCTTTGCACCAGAGGTGTGGGTGGGAGATTTTGACTCCACCAACAAGAATATGGAGCGTAAGTTCGAAGACATTCCGCGCCAAACGCACCTGGTCGAAAAAGATGCCAGTGATGGCGAATTGGCAATTTCAGAAGCGCTGCGGCAAGGTGCAACATCATTGATTTTGGTGGGCGGCTTCGGCGGCCAGCTTGATCATGTTTTGGCCCATTGTGGATTTTTGGTTGCCTTGGCCAAGCGTGATGTGGATATTTTTATGACATCAGGCACCGAAGAAGCCCGCGCGTTGGTGGGCGACGCGCAATTGAATGATTTGCCCACGGGAACTCGCATCAGCCTAATGCCGATGACAGATTTGGTTGGCCTTTCAATCAGCGGAGTGCGCTGGCCTTTGAATAAACGAAATGTGAAATTGGGTAGCGCTTTAACCTTGGCAAATATTTCTGAGGGCGAAGTGGCAATCTCTTTGCAGCATGGCCATGGAATAGTGATAACCTATCACCATGACTGATTTGAAAATTGAAAGAGTGGGCGAGCGCGGCGACGGCTTGGCCCAAGGAAAAGCCTTTGCGCGAACATTGCCCGGCGAAACCGTATCATCATCCAGCGGCGAAGTTTTGCTGTCTTCACCCGATCGGATAGCGCCATTTTGCCCGGTTTTTGACACGTGTGGTGGATGTAAGTTACAGCATTGGAGCTTAGAGCCTTATCAGGCTTGGAAAGTTGGTTTGTTGGCGCAGGCCCTGAAAGCGCAAGATATTGAAACCAAGCTGAACCCAATTATAGATGCCCACGGCCTTGGCCGGAGGCGGGTTACATTGCACGTGCGCCAAGTGAATGGCGCTTGGGTTGCAGGCTTCATGGCCGAAAAAACCCATGGGTTGGTGGCACTTGACGCATGCCCCATTCTTGAACCCAAGTTGCAAAATGCGCCGCAAATTGCCAGGCAATTTGGCGCACTTTTGGGCGCGTGCGATGTTTCAATCACCG
The DNA here is from genome assembly GCA_025356765.1 of Hyphomicrobiales bacterium. Lineage (GTDB taxonomy): Bacteria > Pseudomonadota > Alphaproteobacteria > Rhizobiales > Aestuariivirgaceae > Aestuariivirga. The sequence goes on from JANXRO010000058.1 coordinate 7,546, forward strand.
CGGCAGACAATGGCCTTGATGTGGCCGTGAAAGCCGAACGCAAATTGGCCGATAAGGTAATGAGCGGTTTTGAAATATTAATGCAGCGCCATAACATTTTGCGGGTGGCGATTAATGGCTTGGCCCTTGCACAAATAACACCACCGCTCACGCAAATGGGCAAAGCGCAAGTGCAACTTCCCATTGGGTCATTTCTGCAGGCTACGTTGCTGGGCCAAGAAACTTTGGCCATGTTGCTTGAGCCACATTTGAAAAAGGCTAAAACCGTGCTTGATCTTTTTTGTGGTGTGGGGCCCTTCACATTTGCGATGGCCGAAAAGCACAAAGTTCATGGCATCGATGCAGATAAGCCATCCATTGCGCTTTTGCAAAATGCCGTGCGTCATGTGACAGGCCTGAAGCCGATCACTGCCGCCTCACAAGATTTGTTTGTCAATCCGCTGGTGCCGGCAGAGTTGAACGAATATGATGCCATTGTGTTTGATCCGCCGCGCGCTGGCGCTGAAGCACAATGCCGCAACATTGCAAAATCAAAAGTGAAAACGGTGATCGCTGTTTCCTGTGATGTGCAAACATTTGCGCGGGACGCTAAAATTCTGATAGGCGGCGGTTATATTTTGAAAGAGGTAACGCCCGTCGATCAATTTAAATATACCCCCCACCTCGAAGTGGTTGGCGCATTTACGCGGCGATAGTACCTTCAGTGAGAAGCGGAAACCAAATTTTGAACGCGGCGCCCTTGCCGTGTTCAGATTGGATTTCCAAGCCGCCGCCGTGAAGTTCAGCAGTTTTTTGAACCATTGCGATGCCCAATCCCGTTCCAAAACTTTTCGTGGTGAAAAGTGGTTCACCAATCTTGGCAAGAATTTCAGCAGGAATGCCAGGGCCATTGTCACGCACTTCAATTTCAGCGCCACGCTCGGAATGTTTTAACTCTATTTCAATCAACCGAGACTGCGCTTCCTCATTGCTTTTGCCAGTCAGCGCTTCTGCGGCATTGTTGATCAAATTGACAATGCCGCCGCGCAAACGATCTTTATCAAACGGAACCACGAATTGATTTTCCGGCAAAGATAAACTCAACTGCACAGTGGGGGGCAACTTAACAGCGTGCTCGTTCAGCAAGTCTTCTAACCATTGAGAAATATCAGCGTTTTCAGAGATCAGCTTTCTAGACCGGGAATAATCCAACAATTGTGTAATGATCGTGTCGCAACGATTGATGCCCGTTTCAATGCGCGTAAAATAGTTTGTATAATCAACCGGGTTATCTTTCAACTTGCGCTGCAATAAAAATGAACTGTTGCGAATGCCGCTCAGAGGGTTGCGAATTTCGTGGGCAACGGTGGCAACCAAATGGCCCAACTGTGCCATTTTGCCCTTTTTCACAATATCGTCCTGGGCCTTTGAAAGCATGTTCAATTTTTCAGCCAGTTCCATATTGAGCCGACTGATGTCATCATTCAGCTTCTGCAATTGGTTTGCATTGTCTTGCGCAGAACGTTCAGAGTCTTCTGCAATAATGCGAGCCTTGTTGAGGCTTTCAGCAAGCATACTGGCTTGTTTCATATTCCGTGTGGTCAACCACAGGCTGAGTGCACCAAGTGCCGCGGCAGCCAAAACACCAAAAGTTGTATTGCGCCGTGTTACGTCTATGGCGCGAACAATGGAACTTCCATAAAAATCTTGGTCGGCTTTTTCGCCATAGACCAGCCAAGGGCTGCGCCAATCTCGTGTGGCAATATTGAGTTTTTCCGAATAGATGGACTTTGATTCTGTGTTTTGAATTTTGCTAAAAAGCGCGAACGGATTTTGCATCGCTGCGGTTGAAACATTGTATTTGGTTGCAACGTTCAATAACGTTGTATCGGCGCGCGGAATGCTATTGCGCAAGTTGGCAGTCAACATAACGGTTGATACCAGCCCTTTTATTTGGCCCTTGGCGTCGTAATAAGGAACGGAAAAAACGATCCCATAGCGATCACTTTCCTTTCCAGATTTTGTGAACACACTGTTGTCAGATGTAATAATCTCAGATCCGCTGATAAACGGAATGTCTAAGGCTGATATTTGCGATTTGTTCGCATAGTGATCCTGCAACCAACGTGCATGATCAACCAGTTGCAGATATTCGAACGTTTCAATTTCGGCCGGCTTTCCAGCGATTGGGCGCATAACATCCATAAGTTGGCTGATGCTTTGGGCGTTGGATTGTCCGTCACCGACATCCACAATAAATTGGTCAAAAGTCAAAATTGGTGTTTGCGGTTTCTGTGTAACCGGATTTAATTTCTTTGGATCAAAATCAATTGGCAATACATAGATTTTAGAGATCGCCATATTGGTTGCGAGGTTGTTATAAATTTGCTGGGCGATTGTGCGCGATTCATCTGAAAAATTAATGCTGGAATGGTCGATATTTCGAATTCCAGGAATTGAAGCCAGCGTCCGCAAGTTTTCGTAGATGGAATGTAACACCGAATCAATTTTCTCGGCGCTCAGTCGCGTTTCGGCATGGCTTTGTTCGATGAAGCGGCTGCGCGCAGTGGCCATATCACTAGACCAACGCAGCTGCACAGAGCCGAGTAAACCGCAAGCGGTCATGATTAAGATCAACCAGAGAATATATTTTTTCACAACCACAACCCTATGTGTTAACTTAAGTTTACCCATGCGTGATTAAATATCCCCTAATGAAAAAGTCGAATCCACTCTGGCATTGACAGAGCCCGCGTGGTGTGTTGCTTGGCTCAAAAAGAGGAAGAAATGACAGCAGCATTCGTATTTCCGGGTCAAGGCAGCCAAGTGGTGGGCATGGGCAAGGCTTTGGCCACTGCATATCCTGCCGCCATGCGTGTTTTTGATGAAGTGGACGCGGCGCTGTCGCAAAAACTTTCAACATTGATGTGGGAAGGGCCAGAAACTGATTTAACACTCACTGAAAACGCTCAGCCGGCATTGATGGCCGTTAGCATGGCCGCGTTGAAAGTTTTGGAAACCGAACATGGCATAACCGTTGCAAACAACGCGAAATTCGTGGCGGGTCACAGCTTGGGCGAATATGCGGCATTGGCTGCTGCGGGCACGTTCAGCTTGGCCGACACGGCGCGATTGCTGAAGATTAGAGGCAAGGCCATGCAAGCCGCAACGCCCGTGGGAACAGGCGCCATGGCAGCGATTTTGGGTTTAGATTTTGCCACCACAGCCGCCATCGCAGCCGAAGCTGCTCAAGGAGAAGTGTGTCAAGCGGCCAATGACAACTCAGAGGGCCAAGTGGTGATTTCAGGCAGCAAAGCGGCGGTGGATCGCGCTTGCGAAATTGCCAAAGCCAAGGGGGCCAAAAGGGCAATACTTCTACCAGTCTCTGCACCCTTTCATTGTGCTCTGATGCAACCCGCAGCAGACGTTATGGCCAATGCTTTAAGCACCGTGGCAATGAATCCTCCTTGCGTTCCAATCATTGCCAATGTGGTGGCTGGGCCGTTGATTGACCCAGCAACAATTCGTGCCAAGCTGGTTGAGCAGGTAACAGGCACAGTGCGCTGGCGCGAATGTGTGAGCTATATGACCCAACATTCGGTTAAAGTGTTTATTGAAATAGGCGCTGGTAAAGTATTGACAGGCTTGGCAAAAAAGAATGCGCCTGAAGCCTTGGCAATGGCTTGTGGAACCCCTGATGATAGTGCTGCCGTTGCAGCCAAATTGAAAGTTTAAAAGCAATGTTCAACCTTACTGGGAAAAGCGCACTTATCACGGGTGCGTCTGGCGGCATTGGTGCTGCCATCGCTGCGGCTTTGCATGCCGCTGGCGCCACCATCGCAATTTCAGGAACCCGCGTTGAAAAGCTGAATGAATTAAAATCGCAGATTGGCGAAAATGTTCACGTGTTGCCGTGCAATTTATCAAGCGCAGAGGACGTTGAAAAACTAATCCCCGCCGCTGAAGCAGCACTGGGCGGGTTGGATATTTTGGTCAACAATGCTGGCATCACCAAAGATGGATTGGCGATGCGCATGAAGGATGAAGATTGGCAATCGGTAATCGATGTTAATCTCACATCCAATTTTCGGCTGTGTCGTGCGGCCATGCGCGGCATGATGAAAAAGCGGACAGGGCGCATCATCAACATCACATCTATCGTTGGCGTCACAGGCAACCCCGGCCAAGCAAATTATGTGGCATCAAAAGCGGGTGTTATCGGCCTTACAAAATCTTTGGCGCAAGAGCTGGCCACGCGCGGCGTTACAGTAAATTGCATAGCACCAGGCTTTATCGCCACACCGATGACAGATGTGCTGAACGAAAAACAAAAAGAAGCCATTCTGGGTCGCATCCCTGCTGGCCGCATGGGTGGCCCACAAGATATCGCTGCCGCAGTTTTATATCTTGCGTCGGACGAAGCAGGTTACGTGACAGGCCAAACCCTGCACGTAAACGGCGGCATGGCAATGATTTAAGAGGCGCATCTTACATACTGCCTGTTGGGCCATAGAAAGACCCGATCATCAAAATCAAACCAAAAAGCAATATCCCCGTGCCGGCAGTTAGGCGAAGGCCTGTTGTCAACATGCCAAGCCAACGCGCGTCTTTTTTGGCCCAGCGTTCGGCCAATTTTTTTGAATAAACCGCAAGAGCGGCCACGCAAGACACCGTGATAAATGTGCCAAATGCCATGGCAAACGTAGACGCAACACCCGCCCAATAGATGCCAATGGAATTGGCGAAAACCAAAACAAGAAGCGCGCCTGTGCAAGGACGAATGCCAACGGCAAAAGCCAAAGAAAAGGCTTTTGACAATGTCAGATTGGCCGAAACATCTTTAGCGGCAGGCACATGCGCATGCCCGCAATCGCAATCCGCATCGTGGTTGTGCGTGTGTTGATTGATGATTACAAAATGATGATCAGATTGCATTTGAGGAGACATAGCAGCGTCACCGCGTTTGGCGGCTGTAAAAAAAGGTTGAAGCCCCGTCCACAGAAGATAGCCGCCCATCACAGCAATTAAAGCAAAACTGCCTGTTTCAAGAAATCCTGCAACGTCCTTTGCCGCAGTGCTCACACTCGCCACCAAAAAATAGAGTGATGTTACGATCAGGATAGCCGTGAAGGCTTGCACCACCGCACTCATAAACGCCACCAACAACCCCCGGCGCAGCTGGCTTTCCGTTGCTAAAAGCCAGCCGGAAATAACGGCTTTGCCGTGGCCGGGGCCAGCTGCGTGAAAAACACCATAGCCAAAACTTAAAAGCATGAGCGTAAGTCCTGATGCAACTGTGTCGCCATCGCGGATGGAGCGCAGGTTTTTTGACATGGCTCCATAAAAATTTTGCTGTTCCTGCCGCACCCAAAGGGCGGGATCTGTGAAAAATGGAACAACTTTAATTGTGCCATCTGCGTTTTTATGGGGCACAAGTAATTTGCGTTGATCAAAAGTTTCAGCCTGCGCAACTTCCGTTGCACGCGCCTTCATAATGGGCACAACGCAAGCGAATGCAAAAAACAAAACCAATATGAAGTGTTTCAGAGTTGTGTTCATGGCCCGCACTTTACGATAACGGCCTGCGCGAACATTCCACCAAAATCTTCATCATTCAACGGTTTCCAATCTTTACCTTTGGTGGCCAACATTTGTTTTGTTTGATCAAGTGCTGAATCTCCGGGAACTGGCAGAAGCTTCGCCGAACACGTATCAGGCAGCTTTTTAGAAATGAACAATGGTTTTTCTTTGATATATTCGAAATCTATAAAAAACTCCGGATCATAAACTTTCAACTGTATTTCACCCAAACGCGGATCCAGCGGTGTTTGCAAAGGTACGGTGAAATCTAGCGTAAGCCTTCCATCAGCGGCATTATAGATTTGCTTGCCATCCAACGCTTTGCCAATCGGTTGCTTCTCGCCCTTGAAACGAAAATATACAAAATAGTTATAATCAGAAAGTGCGCTCAGATTCTCTTCCGTAAGCTTTTCCAGCTCTTCAGGTTCATAAATGCCGTTTTGGTTGGTGTCCATTCCATCAAGTGCATCGCGGGCGTAAGCCTTATCAGTCGTCCATTCCACCCGAACGCCGGTAATTTTCCCATCGTCTGAAACCAGCAACTGCGAAGACATATC
>JANXRO010000089.1 GCA_025356765.1 Hyphomicrobiales bacterium
CACAACTTTTTGAATTTCATAAGCTTCGCGAAAATCTGGGCCGATGGCTTTGCCTGCCGCAATTCCCATCAGAAATTCAGCAATTTCAATGGTTTTCAAATCATTGAAACCGAGCTGGTGCCCACCCGCCACGCAAAAACCAGCATAAGCTGGATGCTGCGGGCCAGCTTCAATGGTTGTGAAGCCCTTGTCGCGCAGATTTCCACCTGCACGGTAGAATTTCAATTCGTTGAGGCGCTCTTGGGTGAAAGCCAGTGATCCTTTAGAACCTTCGATTTCGAACCCAAGCTGCATATTGCGGCCCGTTTTCACCCAATTGGCTTCAATCGAGCCACCGTATCCCGCTTCAAACCGCACCAGCATGCGGGCAATATCATCCACCAAAACTGGAACCATTTCGATGCTGCCAGGGGCCTTGGGCCTTTGCTTGATCACCGTTTCAACATCAGCATTCACAGATTTGATGGGCCCCAAAAGAAACCGCGCCATGCCAATGATGTGGCTTCCCAAATCAGCAATCACACCGGGCCCGCCTGATGGGTCTATTCGCCATGTCCATGGGTTTTCTGGGTTGTGCATATAATCTTCAGCATGGATGCCGCGAAAACCGGTGATGTCGCCAAGCTCGCCCGCCGCAATCATTTCACGCGCCACTTTCAACATCGGGTTTTTGATATAGTTGAAACCAACTTGCGTGATCACACCCTTGGCTTCAGCGGCTTTCACCATGGTGGCTGAATCAATAAGCGTTGGCGACAACGGCTTTTCACAATGCACATGCTTTCCGGCAGCGATGGCAGCCAAAGCCATTTCTTTGTGAAATGTGTTTGGCGTGGTGATTGAAACAACGTCAATGGCAGGGTCATTGACCACATCGCGCCAGTTGGCGGTGGATTTCTCAAATCCATATTGATGCGCCGCTTTTGCCGCACTTTCTTCGCTCACATCAGCGATTGTATGCAACACGGGCACCGGAATATCGGGAAAGGCGGCAAGTGCTGAACGATAAGCAAAAGCATGCGCCTTGCCCATAAAGCCTGTTCCAATAATTCCGATGTTCAGTGATTTCACGTTGGAAAGCCTTGCGTTTCGACTGAATAACCAGCCGCTGTCATCACCCGCATCAATTCAGCATAGCCTACCTCGGCCATTTTCAGCGGTGGATTTTTCTTGGGGTCTTGCTCGGCCTCAACAACAAACCAGCCCTCATAGCCATAGTCAGCAAACTTCTGCACAATTTTTGCAAAGTCTAATGATCCATCGCCCGGCACAGTGAATGCACCAAGAGCCACCGCATCAAGGAAGCTTTGCTTGGTGCGATCAAGCTTTTTAATAACATCCATGCGCACGTCTTTCACATGCACATGGTTGATGCGCCTGTGGTGGTTATCAATGGCGCGAAGCGGCTCTCCGCCTGCAAAGGCCAAGTGGCCCGCATCAAGCAGAAGCGGAATACCTTGGCCTGAATTGTTCATAAAGGCATCAAGCTCTGTCTCGGTCTCCACAACGGCTGCCATGTGGTGGTGATAAGACAAGGGCATGCCATGCTCGGCGCACCATTCGCCAAATTTTGTCACTTTATTGGCATAGATTTTCATATCATGGTCATCAAGCTTGGGCTTGGTGGCCAATGGCTTGCTGCGATCACCCTGAATAGAAAGGCCAACTTCGCCATAAACAATGCACGGCGCTTTCACGGCCTTGAACAATTCAATCATCGGGTGAATGCGATCTTTGTTTTCAGAAAGGCCCTCATTTACCAACGTGCCTGAAAACCAACCGCCACAGAGTGTTACATCCGCTTGACGCAAAATGGGCAGCATTTCCTTGGGGTCTTCGGGAAAGCGGCGACCTTTTTCCATGCCGGTAAAACCAGCAGAGCGTGATTGGCGCAAACATTCTTCAAGCGACACATCATCGCTGAGTTCTTTAAGATCGTCATTCCACCAAGCGATGGGCGACATGCCAAGTTTTGCTTTTAACATTCTATTCTCCTTAAACCCCAATGCGCTGTTTGGCGCGCAGTGCATCTTGATATTTGCGCGCTTCATTTACTTCTTTGCGCTTTGATACTGTGGGCACGCCCACGTCCCACATGGCATCGCCCGGTGTCCACACAAAGGCATCATTCTCTATCACAATCACTGTGGTGCGATCTGTTGTCTTGGCCCAATCCAGCGCTTGATCAAATTCGGCCAAGCTTGAGGCTTTGCGTGCATAAGCACCCATCGATTCAGCATGTTTCACAAAATCCACATGAAACACGGTCTTCACATTGCAATCTTTAATCAGGTTATTATAGCTCTCGCCGCCCTTGAAGTTTTGCAGACGATTGATAACGCCATAGCCGCCGTTATCGCAAATGATCACAATCATCTTGTGGCCGGTCAGCACAGTTAATAAGGCAAATTGGAAATTCAAAAGGAATCTTATTTCCTAAATCCATTTTAGAAGAAAGTGGAATTACAGATACAGTAAAGATTTTGGTGAAAGATCAGGTTATTATGATTTCGTCAGCAGAC
>JANXRO010000097.1 GCA_025356765.1 Hyphomicrobiales bacterium
ACCGAAAATCAAACGGCCCGGCCCCATGAAGGGATCAAAGTTAGAGCGCACGCCGAGAAAAACACCAGCGATGGCCACAACACCCAAACACAGCGCCATGGCCCAGGCATAGGTTTTGCGCTGATCAAGCCCCATCAACAACGCTGTTTCCGCATCATCAGACACCGCGCGAAAGGATCGACCAAGGCTGGTGTTGTAAAATAAAAATTGCAAACCCCAAATGACAGCAACAGCCACAACAAATTGCAGCAACGGCAGAAGGCCAATGGCCACACCGGGCAAGATATCAAAGCTGGCTGTTTCGATCACTCCCGCACTCAGCTTGCGGCTATCTGCGGTAAAAATTTCAAGCAAGCCATTTTGTAAAATCACGGAAAGGCCAAAGGTAACAAGCAATGGCGGCAAGATATCTTTGCCCAATGTGCGGTTTAAAATTCCACGCTGCAAGCCATAGCCAAACAGCATGGCCAGAGGCACAACAAGAATGAGGCTGAGCAGCGGATTGAGCCCGGTGAATTGCACCACTGTCAAAGTGAGGTAGGCCACAGCCACAATCAAATCACCATGAGCAATGTTAACCAAACGCATCACACCAAAGATCAACGACAAGCCCGCCGCAAACAGCGCGTAAAGCCCGCCCACCAAAATTCCTTGAATGATGATGTTCAACCAGATCATTATTGCATCCCAAAATAGGCTGCGGAAATTTGATCTTTGGAATAAGCCTTCGGCGCGCCAGCCAGTGAGATGTGGCCTTCCTGCATGCATAAAAATTGCTGACACGATGAAAGTGCGCGGGTTACATCTTGTTCAACCAAAATTGCAGTCAAGCCATTGCCCACAATCTTTGGCAACATGTCGTAAATATCTTTGATGACGATCGGGGCCAAGCCCAAGCTTAACTCATCCAGCAAAATAAGTTCGGGGTTTGACATGAGGCCCCGACCAATGGCCACCATTTGTTGTTGGCCCCCTGAAAGCGATGTGGAAGGCGCGTTGCGCTTTTCTTTGAGGATTGGGAAAAGATTATAGATGGCGCTTAAAGACCATGGCCCTTTTCTCTCCACCTTGCCGCCCAAGACCAAATTTTCTTCAACTGAAAGCGAAGGAAAAAGCCTTCGCCCTTCGGGCACCAATGCAATGCCCATGGCTACAATTTCATTGGCCACATTATTTGAAATGTCTTGGCCCTTAAAATGAACATGGCCAGTTTTCTTGCGCAACAGGCCGCAAATAGATTTGAGCAGCGTCGATTTGCCAGCACCGTTGGCACCGATCAATGCCAAGACTTCGCCTTGCTTCAAATCAAATGATAGGCCATGCAGCACCTTGGCATCACCATACCATGCCTCAAGATTTTCGATGGCAAGTAAGGCATCAGACATGCGCGTCCTCACCCAGATAAACCGATTTCACTTCGCGGCTGTTCATCACGATTTCGGGCTTTCCATCAGCGATCAGCTTGCCGAAATTCAACACCACAAGACGTTGCGCCACCGATAAAAGTGCGTGCACCACGTGTTCAATCCACACTATGGTAACACCAGAAGCATGAACATCGCGGATGGCCGAAAGCAATGATTGGCATTCGCGTTCGGTTAGCCCTCCTGCAATTTCATCAAGCAAAAGCAGTTCAGGTTCAGTTGCCAGTGCACGCGCAAGTTCGAGGCGTTTTCTTTCAAGCAAAGTGATGGACCCGGCAAGTTGATTGGCCTTGGCCTTCATGCCTGTGAGTTCAAGAACTTGCAGCGCGTGGCTTTCGGGGTTTGCACTTGTTCTGCCAAAGGTTGCTCCCACCAAAATATTTTCAAAAACTGTCATGCCGTTAAACGGCTGTGGCACTTGAAATGAACGCGATATGCCTTGCTTGCAGCGCCTTGCGGCATCTTGGTTTGAAATATCTTCGCCCTTGAAAACCACGCGGCCAGAATTGGGCAGAACCGTGCCTGTGACCAAATTAAACAATGTGGTTTTGCCAGCGCCATTGGGGCCAAGAATTCCCACAATCTCGCCTTTGGCCACGTCAAAGCTAACCCCGTCAGTTACCACCAACGCGCCATAACGCTTGTTCAAATTGTTCAAAGCAAGGAGGGGCATGATTTCCACAGGTTTCAAAATGCAAATGCTGCCATCCCCACCGAAGCGGGAATGACAGCGAAGAGTGAAAACGGTTGGCCTTAACCCAGCAAACGCACCTTGCCACCAACGGGAATGCTTGGCTGTTGTGGATTGGCGGTGATCACCAGATCATAGCCTTTATCGCCTTTGGTCCACTGCCCGCCCACAAGTGGTGTTTTGCAGACGTTTTTGACGGGAACATTCGGCCCAGCTTTCCAATTAATCGGCCCGGTGATGGTTTGCAGATCTGTTTCAGTGATTGCAGCGAGGATGGACTCAGGATCTTTCAAGTCTTTGGCGCGCTTGATCACATCAAAAGCAACTTCAAAAATTGAATGGGCAAAGCCCAAAGGCTGTGTCCATGGTTTGCCGCTTGCTGCGGTGTAAGCATCTGCCAGTTCCTTGGCAGATTGGCCTGTAAGGCTGGACTTGAACGGATGATTGGGTGACCACCAAATTTCCGACGTTAAACCATCACCACGGTCGCCCAAAGCGCCAACAGAAGCGGGGAACAGCAAGGCCTTACCGATTGTTGCCACTTTTGGCTTGAAGCCTTGTTGGGCTGCTTGGGCCCAGAAGGTTGCAAAGTCAGGTGGGATCATCACACCTGTAATAATTTCCACGCCCGCAGCTTTGAACGCGCTGATTTGCGAGGTGAAGTCGTTGTTCAAAGGTTGATAGCGACCGGGGTCCACCATCTTATAACCCGCTGCTGCCAGCGGTTTGGCCAAGCCGCGATCTGCATCGCCCCAGGCATTGCCATCGGCATCATTGGGGAACAGGCCGCCCACAACTTTGGCAGCGCCTGATTGATCCCAAATTGCCAAGAAGTTTGCAATCACATCTTCAAGGCCCCAGAAATAATGATAGGTCCATTTGAAGCCTTCGGCGGGCTTGCCACCGCGACCAAAGAAATAAGGCTGCCATGGGCAATTGTTGGTGATGCAGGGAACACCGTTCAATTCGGCTTGGTCTGCAACTGGGTTCGTGGTGTCTGGCGTATCTTTGCCCAACAACAGTTTCACGCCATCTTTCTCAATCAATTCGGTGGCTACTTCGGCGGCGCGATTGGGATTGGATTGCGAGTCCTTGGCAATAATCTCAATGGGCACGGGAAGTTTGGCCATGGCATCTTTGAGGCCGGAGATCACCCAATCTTGGGCTTCGCCAAAACCTGCAAGGGGGCCTGTTGTTGGGCTGACCAAACCGACTTTGAATGTGTCAGCTGCATAAGCGCGACGCAACACTGCGGGTGCCGCAACAAGCCCAGCACTTGCTTTCAGAATAGTACGACGATTGACGATCATTTTATTTGGCATGGTTTCCTCCCTGGCTGCCAAGCAGTTTATTTATTGTTTTCAAATGTTGGAGAACAGTGGCGCGCAATGCGCTCTTTTTCTCGTCCGTCCACGGCTTAAAACCCTTATTGGATTTGAAGCCGAGATTTCCGTCACGCACAAGTGCTTCGAGATAAGAACTCGATGTTTTTGAATCTTCCAGATCAAACAGAACCTGGTTTTGAATATCGAGTGTTAAATCTGTGCCGATCAGATCAGCGTTCTCAAGTGGCCCTAATACTGCAAGCCTGCGGCCAAAACTGTTCTTCACCACAAGGTCAACAGTTTCAGCATCACACACGCCGTTTTCAACCAGTGAAATTGCCTCGCGCCACATTGCGTGTTGCAAGCGATTGCCAACAAAACCCGGCACATCTTTTTTAACATGCACGGCAACTTTGCCCAACTGCTTCATTAGCTCCATGGTTTTGTTGATTGTATCAGCAGAAGTTTCTGCCGTTTGAATCACTTCAACAAGAGGCACAAGATAAGGCGGGTTCCACCAATGCGTGCCGATGGCGCGGTGTTTGGATTTAACGCGCGCCATGATCTTAGTGATGGGCATAACCGAAGTGTTGGAAGCTAAAATCGCTTCGCTTGGTGCTGCGGCTTCAATCTGTTCAAACAACTGTTGTTTCAGTTCAAGCTTTTCAGGCGCTGCTTCAAGAATGAATTCGGCGTTTGCCACAGTTTCTTCGAGGGACGGGTTGGGGGAAACGCGGTCAACAACTCTTCCATCTCTTTCAAGCTGTTTTAAAGTTTCCGCTATGCGAGTTTTAACGCTGAGCAAAGTTTCAGGGAAAGCATCGGTGATTGTAACTTCATGCCCGCCTTCAGCAAAAACCAGCGCCAAACCATGGCCCATTAAACCGGCACCGATGATGGCAACCTTCACCACTGCACCTCTTTTCCTGAGCTCAGTTGATCCAGTGCTGATTGCAGCACAGCAATTTCAATGTCAGTCACTTCATGTTGGCGGCCGGGGAATAGATCGCTGCGCAGGCGTGCTAGGGCTGAACCCAGTTCTTGCGTGGCAGAAGAAAAAGCGTGAAGGGGAATCCACGGGTCTTTATCAGCACCACTTAGATATACCGGAAGGCCTGCAAGATCTTTTCTTGCGCGTTCGTCTTGGGCCACGCCAACGCGACATCCTGTGAAGCTGACCATGGCACCGCGCCAAGCGCCGAAATGAAACGCATACTCAAGTGTTAAACACGCCCCTTGGCTGAAGCCTGCCATAACCACAGGAATACCCGCAGGCACCATTGCTGCCGCTTGTTTTACTTGCTCCAATGAACTTGCAAGTTGGTTGCTGGTTTTTTCTGTCAGCGGATCAATGGCGCGGGCATCATACCAACTGCCTGTTGCGGCGCGG
>JANXRO010000107.1 GCA_025356765.1 Hyphomicrobiales bacterium
TGCCGCAAGTGGCGGTGGATTTATCAGCACCTCTTCATGGCGCAAAAGAGCGGCGCTGGCTTGAAATTGGTTTTGGTGGTGGCGAACATTTGGCCCACCAAGCAGCCCTCAACCCAGACGTGACAATTTTAGGGGCCGAGCCTTATCTCAACGGCGTTGCCAAACTTCTGTCAGAGGTTGAAGCGCGTGATCTGAACAATGTTCGCATCCACTATGGAGATGCGCGTGTGCTGTTGGAAAGTTTACCCGCGCAATCTTTTGAACGCGTGTATTTGCTTTATCCTGATCCTTGGCCAAAGGCCCGCCAGAACAAACGTCGCTTTGTGAATCCCGGCAACTTGGAACAAATTCACCGCGTGTTAAAACCAGCGGGTGATTTTTGGTTCGCCTCAGACATTGATGACTATGTGGCCTGGACGCGTGAGCACGTGGCCGCTTCAAAACTTTTTGCCGAACATGGCAACGATCAGGAACCCTTCGAGAACTGGACGCGCACCCGCTATGAAGCCAAGGCTGTTCGTGAAGGGCGCGGGCAAAACTATTTGCGGTTCATAAAACACTAAACCCATTACGCACCTGTCACAAATCTGTCATATGATTGTCACATTCGAACAGACAGGGACGACTCAATGGTTGGTTTTCTAAAAAAATTGATGCCGCGCGAAGATAAATTCTTCGATCTGTTTGAGGCCCACGCGGCAAAATCTCTTGAGGCAGCAAAATCTCTGGCCGCCATTTTTCAAGGCGGTAAAACCGTCTCCAGCCATTGTGCAGCCCTGATGAAAACTGAAGATGAAGCTGATCGTGTTGCTGATAAAATTTCTGAGGCTTTACGCAAAAGCTTCATCACACCCTTTGATCGTAGTGACATTAAAAATCTCATCAACGATATGGATGATGCGATTGACCAAATGAACAAAACTGCAAAATCTATTTTGTTGTTTGACGTGAAATCCTTTGAACCCAATATGAAAATCATGGCCGATGAAGCTGTGCATTTGGCAACACTACTGATCGAGGTTCTGCCCCTGCTTCGCAATCTATCGCCCAATGAAGCCAAGCTTCACCAACTCTGCGGCAAGATGATTGCGATTGAAGATGAATCAGACCGGCACCACGAAAACGGCCTGAAGGCCTTGCTTAAAACCAAAGCCAAAAAAGACGCCATGGCCTTCATCATTGGCTCTGAGCTTTATGGCCATCTCGAAAAAGTTGCCGACAAATTTGAAGACGTGGCCCACACCATAGACGGCATCGTCATTGAACACGTGTAAGGAAAACGCGTGATGGATATGAGCGCTTTCAACGGCACGGTGATAGCCTTGATCATTGTGGCCTTGGCTTTCGATTTTATGAACGGCATGCATGATTCTGCCAATGCCATTGCCACGGTTGTTGCAACCCGTGTTTTAAAACCCGTGCAAGCTGTGCTGTGGGCCGGGTTCTTCAACTTCGTGGCATTCTTCCTGTTTGAAAGTCATGTGGCCAGCACGGTGGGCAAGGGCATCATCGCGCCAGATCTGGTGGACAATGCTGTGGTTTTAGGCGCATTGGCCGGGGCCATTGTGTGGAATGTGATCACTTGGCTGATTGGTATTCCCTCATCATCATCCCACGCCTTGGTGGGCGGCATTGTGGGTGCGGGCATGGCCAAAGCTGGCCCCGCCGCCATTGTGTGGGGCGGGCTTTCGAAAACCATTTATGCCATCGTGCTTTCGCCTTTCACAGGTTTTCTGATCGCCATTGTGTTGATGATTTTGGCAAGCTGGGCCTTTGCCAAAGCCAACCCCACGTGGGCTGATGGAATTTTTCGCAAATTGCAGCTGGTGTCTTCAGCGCTTTATTCAATTGGACACGGCAGCAATGATGCGCAAAAAACTGCGGGTGTCATTGCCCTGCTGCTTTATTCAAACCATGTTTATAAAGAATTCACGGTTCCAAGCTGGGCCATTTTCGCCTGTTATGTGACAATGGGCTTGGGTACCATGTTAGGCGGGTGGAGAATCGTTCACACGATGGGATCAAAAATCACCAAGCTGTCGCCCATGCAAGGGGCTTGTGCCAACATGGCAGGTGCCATCACCTTGTTCATGGCCACGGGCCTTGGGGTTCCCGTATCAACAACGCACACCATCACGGGCGCTATCATCGGTGCGGGCACGGCGCGGCGCTCATCATCGGTGCGCTGGGGCCTTGCATCAAGCATCGTGTGGGCATGGATGATCACCATGCCTGCGGCGGCGGTGATGGCGGCACTGTTTTATTGGCTGGCGCATTTCGTGCTGTGACGACTTTAGAACACCATAAACAAATTGCTGCCCTGCCTTATCGCAAGGCCAAGCACGGCATTGAAATTTTGTTGATCACATCACGTGAAACCAAACGCTGGGTTATCCCCAAAGGCTGGCCGATGAATGGCAAGCAAGACCATGAAGCAGCAGCCCAAGAAGCTTTTGAAGAGGCCGGCATCAAAGGCCGCATCAATGAAAAATCCATCGGCGGCTATGCTTACAAAAAAAAGCAAAAATCAGGCGCCATCGTTGATTGTGTGGTGATGATTTATCCGTTGGAAGTGTCAAAGCTCTTGCGTGATTGGCCAGAAAAAGGCCAACGCAAGCGCAAATGGTTCAAGCCCAAAAAGGCCGCAAGCCTTGTCAATGAAGAAGGCTTGAAAGCCGTGATCGAAGCCACGCTGGCTTAATTATCACCCGTTTGCAAAATAGGCCTTGTCATGGCGTTCGGGGTGTGGCAGTTAAAACGTAACAAAAGGAGTTACGAATGAAAACAGTAAAATACGTCTATTGGATAGCCACAGCCCTTGTGTGCTTGGGCTATTTGGGCGGTGCTGCCCTTTACACGTTTAACCACGCCATGGTGGCCGATATGTTCCCGAAACTGGGCTATCCGGTTTACCTTACATATTTGTTGCCTATCGTAAAAGTTCTGGGCCCAGTGGCCATTCTTTCACGCTATTCGCTGGCATTGAGCGATTTGGCCTATGCTGGCATGTTCTTCCAATTGCCGCTCGCATTCTCAGCCCACATCACATCTGGCCAACCCGGCTGGCAACCCGCCGTTATTATGTTCGTAGCACTTTTGGTGTCGTTCTTCACCCAAAACGCAGCGCGCAAAACCCCATCACCCTATGCCGGAACACGCTGGGGCATGGCGTAAAACGATAATGCGCTGATGTTTTATAACATTCTCCATCGGCAGGCCTGACCCCGCCGATGGAGGCGTGCGCGTTGAGCTGCATCGTCAAGAATGCAATGCTGACAGATTGATGACATCAGCTGTGATAGACGTTGGCTTATGTTCAAAAATCTCAACCAACGCACAACCGGCATAATCCTTGTCCTTGTCTCGGCTGTGGTATTCAGCACGGCTGGAATATTCACCCGCGCAGTAAGCGCTGGCGCATGGGATATTATATTTTGGCGTGGGCTCTTTGCCGTGTGTTTCACGCTCGCCTACACCGCTTGGCGTGGCACTTTCAAAAGCGAATTTCTAAACATGGGCAAAAGCGCAATTGCGGCTGCCATTGTTGGTGCATCAGGCACGGCGGCCTATATCCCGGCATTTAAACTCACCACCATTGCCAATGTGTCGTTGCTTTATGCGGCAACCCCATTGCTTGCTACATTCATCGCGTGGTGGTGGATGGGCGAGCGCGCCACCAAAGTGGTGCTCATCGCGGGCCTTGTCACATTGCTTGGCGTTACCATCGTCGTCTCAGGCTCGATTGGCGGGGTGCATATCAAGGGCGATCTTCTCGCCTGTTGGATGGCCATCGCCATGGCCATTGGTTTTGTTATTTATCGGCGCTATCCAAAAACGCCAGCGGCTGGCCCGTCGGCCCTTTCATCGCTGTTGCTTTTTCCTTTGGCCTTAGCCTTTGGAAAACCCTTTTCAGATGCATTGCCGGAAATCCTAACGATGATTGGTTTTGGCTTGGTGTTTGCCATTGCCTCGATCACGTTGTCCGAAGGTGCCAAACGTTTGCCCGCTGGCGAAACTTCACTGCTCAGCGTTCTTGAAGTGGTCATAGCGCCACTGTTGGCATGGGCTGCATTCAGCGAAGTTCCAGCCTTGGCCAGCTTTGTTGGGGGCACGATGATCTTGGCTGCAGTAATTGCCAGCCAGATTTTGGCGGAGCCAGCAAAAATTATATGAGAGGATAAATAGTCATGCCCACCGCCCCCAAACTCAACACCAGCTTGATCAATTTCATCCGCGCCCAGCCCATGTTTTTTGTGGCCACTGCGGCCAACGATGGCTGCGTGAATGTGTCGCCCAAAGGGCTTGAGAGTTTGCGTGTGTTGAGCGAGACGAAAATTATATGGCTCAATCTTTCGGGCAGCGGCAATGAAACGGCAGCCCATGTGCGCGAGTGCCCACGTATGACGCTGATGTTCTGTGCCTTTGAAGGCGATGCCATGATTTTGCGCATTTATGGCAAGGCCAAAATGGTTCACCCATTTGATCGGGCGTGGGAAGAGCTTGCAATAAGCTTTCCAAAAATGGCAGGTTCGCGCCAAATTTTTGAAGTGGATATTGATCTTGTCCAAACCTCGTGTGGCACGGGCGTGCCGCACATGAAATTTATTGAAGAGCGTGGCCCAACCGAGCTTTTGCCCTTTTACGAAAACTTGGGCGAAGAAGGCGTGAAAGCCTATTGGGCCCGCAAGAACCGTTTCAGCATTGATCACAAGCTGACGGGCATAGAAGGCGAGGCAGAGAGAAATGAAGAAAAGTAATGCCATATGCTGTATTTAGAACATAAATAGAACGAAAGTCAAGGGGTATATTCAGCCTTGTGCAAATTATTTGAAAAGCCTATATGGGCTTTCAAGAATTCACTCACATAGCTGCGAAAGCAGAAAATGAGAGTGGGTCCCGAAAGGGGCCCGCTTTTTTTGTTTGGAAACAAGGCATGACTGAAACACGTATAAATCGAGAAACTGGGCCCGCCGCCCGCGTAGCCGCCTTGGCCGAGCCTGTGCTTGATTCAATGGGCTATCGTCTGGTGCGCGTGAAGATGTTTGGCAACACGCTGCAAATTATGGGCGAGCGGCCAGACGGAACGTTTTCCATCGGTGATTGCGAAAAGTTCAGCCGTGATTTTTCACCCATGTTGGATGTGGCCGATATTATTTCAGACAAATATCAACTTGAAATTTCATCGCCGGGAATTGACCGCCCACTGGTGCGCACCGGAGATTTTGAAAGCTGGGCTGGCCACACTGTTAAACTTGAAATGGCCGTTCCCGTTGCTGGCCGCAAAAGATTTCGGGGTGAGCTTGAAGGCTTCCATGAAGGCGAAGTGCGTTTGTTTATCGA
>JANXRO010000123.1 GCA_025356765.1 Hyphomicrobiales bacterium
AACGTATAACTTGAGTGGCCATGGGATTTGTTCAACCCTACAAGTGTTGCAGCAATGCGCTGGGCAGCACTTGCCAGTTTTGGTGCTCTGCCATCGCGCAAATCGCCCATCATCGCGGCGGCGGCGCTGGCAGTGAGCGCTGCTGGCATTATGCTAAGAACAGAAGCAGTTGGTTCGGGGCCCGTTGCAAAAACATTTGAGGATGGTGTCGGTGAATTTGGTGTGAACTCAGGAAATTTGAAATCGGGAATTTCCAATTCCGCAGTATCAATTTCGGAGACCGGGTGACGGCGTGGAGTTTCAGTGATGGGCAAAACTTGCCGCGCTCCCAACGACATAACTTCAGCAACAAAAGCAAAGCCCAAACCAATCGCCAAGCCTGCAAGCGTACTGAGTAACAGAATCGGCCCAGTTTTTGGAAAATATGGCGTGGGGGGTGCAAAGGCTTTTTGAATGATGCGGGCATAGCCAGGTTGCAGGCTTGAATCTTGGCGCGAACTGGCATCGGCATAACGGCCCAACATGGTTTCTAGCAAGGCTCTATTCGCATCAGCATCCCTTTGCAGGGCTTTCAACTTAATTTCAGATACGTTGGAATCTGCCTCTATGCCCTTCATCTTTTCCAAATTGGCACGAATGGAATTGGCACGCGCTTCAGCAATTTTGGCTTGGCCGTTTAAACTATCAACAATTTTCAATGCTTCCGCACGCACTTGCAAATTTACGGCGTTCAACTCTTGCCGCGCCGCAATCATTTTGGGATGGTTGGGCAAATACACAGCCGAAAGTTCAGAAATTTTGCGTTGCGCAGAAACTTGCTGTTCTCGCAAATTTTGCACCAAGGTTGATGATAGAACGTCAGATGATGCATCAACTGTTCCGCGTGTGGCCAGCATGTTTTTAATTTCAGCAGCGCGGGCAATAGCTTCAGATGCGGCAGTGTCAGCAACCGTAATCTGCGCATTCAAATCTGAGATTTGTTGTGTGCCTAAATTGGACGTGGTGCCTTTGATCAAACCAGATTCACTGCGATATTTTTCAACCGCAGCGTCTGAAACGGCAACTTTGCCGCGCAAATCTTCAATTTGTTTTGAAAGCCATTCGCGAGCGCGATCAACCGACGTTGCACCAATTTCATGGGTGGAACGCACGAATGTTTCTGCCAAGGCGTTAGCCGTATCTGCTGCCAGTTTTCCATCACCCGACGCAGACTTTATGCCAATCGCATTTGAATCTGGAATTTGATAAATTGTAACGTTTGACATCAAAGTTTTGGTTGCAAGTTCCTTGGGCGAAAAAAGTGCAGGATCGTCTTTAAAGCCAAGCGCCACCAACAAATTTCCAACCATTCCATGCTGGCGAAGTTGAGAATTATAATTTGGGCTTTTATCGAGGCTTAACTGATCAACCACGCGCGCACCAAGATCACTTGATTTTAAAACTGTGATTTGGCTTTGCACAGTGCGCTCATCCACAGGGTTAGTGGTCGTAGATGTTTCCCCCACAGTGTTGGTTTTATCAAAAGGTGTGGCTAAATTTTCAATAACAACTTGCGCTTCTGCCAAATAGCTTGGCTTGTTGGCCATCAAGAACAAATAGCCGCCCAACAATCCAAGCAAAACAAATGTGATGACAAACTTTTTGCGGTCAAAAATACCTCTGAAAACGTCAGACATATTGGTTGAAGGCAAAGGTTGTGAATAACGCGACATGAAACCATCCGATGATTGACTCGCTTATCGTGCATTCATGGTAACCAATGTCTTAACAGGCGGCCTGCTGAGGCAACTTAAGCTCTTGTTCACCATATTTGTTTAACTATCAAAACACAGTGAGTTTGAAGGTTGGCGTTGGTATGCGTGATTTTGTAAAAGTTGGTTTGGCCCTCTTTTGTGCCTTGGCTTTATCGGGCTGTGTTAACGATTGGGATGGCCAAGGGCCAGCAGCAGCGCCTGGCGGCATGGGCATTATGACAAATGGCCAAGTGGCCGATGGCCCGAACGCCGTTTCAAGTATTTCAAGACTTCCTGTTGGTAATCGCATGGGCCCCATTCCGCCTTTTGGCACGCGCGGCCACGCAGCTGCCTATGAATTTGGAACAGGCTACCGTGTTGGTTCTGGCGACAAGCTTTCCATTCGCGTTGCGGGCGAAGCAGATTTATCGGGTGAATTTCCGGTAGATGCTTCAGGCGCAATTTCTTTGCCCTATGTTCAATCTGTTACAGTTGCAGGTATGACAACGCCGCAAATTGAACAGGTTATTGTTGGTCGCCTCAAAGGCGGTTTTTTGCGTGATCCGCAAGTTTCGGTGCAAGCCGTTGCGCTTCGACCATTTTTCATTTTGGGGGAAGTTGGCACAGCCGGAAGCTATCCCTATCAACCCGGCATGACAGTGCAACAGGCCATTGCGGTTGGGGCAGGCTTTGGGCCGCGCGCCGATAAATCATCAGTTTTGTTAACCCGGCGTGATGCAAGGGGAACAGTGACGACCAAAGTTCCTTTGGCTACCCAAATTTATCCCGGCGATATTATCTACGTTCGGGAACGCTGGTTTTAAATTCCATGCGCATTTTGCATGTTTTTCGCAGCCCTGTTGGTGGCCTGTTTCGCCACGTGCGCGATTTGGCCAAGGCCCAAGCGGTGCTTGGCTATGACATTGGTTTGGTTTGTGACCAAAAGACTGGCGGGGCAAATGCCGAGCGCGAATTGGCTAATTTAGCAAAATTTTGCAGTTTGGGGATTCGCCGGTTGGCAATTTCAACATTGCCAGGTTTGGGCGATCTTTCTGCTATTCGATCAGTTTCCGAATGTGCAACTTCCATCAAGGCCGAAATCATTCACGGCCATGGTGCCAAGGGTGGCCTGTTTGGCCGTATCGCCGCAAAGAGGTTGGGTCTGAAGGCAGCCTATACGCCCCACGGGGGCAGCCTGCATTATTCATGGAATGGTATGGGTGCAGTTTTCTTGGCCGCCGAACGTGCTTTGCGCACAACCGGCGCTGGGCTGATTTTTGTATGCAACTATGAGCGAGACATCTATGCCCAAAAAATCGGCTTAGGCACAAGCCCAAACACTGTGGCTTTCAACGGGCTTTTGCCAGAAGAATTCGTCACGCGAAAATTGTATGATGATGCATCTGATTTGGTTTTTGTGGGCGAATTGCGTAAATTAAAGGGTGTTGACGTGTTGTTGCGCGCATTGGCGTTGTTGCCAAATCTAAATAAAACAACACTCACCATCGTGGGCGAAGGTCGCGATGAAATGGTATTTCGCAAGCTTGCTACTGATCTGAATTTAAACAGCAGCGTTAAATTTGTCGGCCGCAAGCCAATTGGGGAAGCGCTTGCTTTGGGCAAAATTTTAGTTATGCCTTCGCGCCATGAAAGCCTGCCCTATGTTGTGCTTGAAACACTGGCGGCCGGCGTTCCCATCATCGCTTCTGCGGTGGGCGGCATTCCGGAAATTTTGCCAGAATCTTGCATGGTCGCCGCAGATAATCCGACGGAGCTTGCGCACAAAATAACGCAGTGCTTGATGGCTTTCACAGAGAAAGACGCGCTGGCCTATCAATTGCAGCAAAAGGCCCAAGTGCGTTTCAGCGTTGATGTGATGGCAAAAACAGTTGTAGAATTCTATTCAACATTGAATTGAATTAACTAAACCTTAACCATCGTTAATGGTTTTGATTAACAAAGATCGGCTCGGCTTCGGCTTTGCATGGTGCAGCACAGAGAACATGCTGTTCCACTTTGGTGCAAAAATGAAACTTGATCCTAAAGACCTGAAATATGCCGATCCCATTGAGCTTTCAGAACTGCTAAACGCTCAAAATCGCGCAGAAATTCGAAATGCTGTTAAAAATTCTCTGGCAAACTATCAGTTTGTTGCCCCGCGATTGGTCATCGCCTTCACCGCGATCCTTGATTTTGTTGTCATGGTTTTGGCTTGCGGTGCAACAGCAGCAATCTATCCTGGAAAGATGGCCTTATTAGAATGGCAGGCCTATTCCATATTTTCAATTCTGAGTGCCGCCAGTTTGGTTTTTCTTTTCGATGTGGTTGGGCTCTACCAATTCAGCACGTTGCTCACGCCCTATCGCAAGCTGCCACGCATTCTAATTGCTTGGATCGGACTCTTTGCATTTCTAACATTTGGCATATTTCTTTTGAAAACAGGCCCGCAGCTTTCACGGCTGTGGTTGGCCAATCTGGCAATTTCTGGTTTGTTTTTCTTTCTTTCTTGGCGATTTTTTCTCAGCGCATTTTTGCGCGCGCGCAATACAGATGGCCATTTTAACAAGCGCGCTGTGATTGTTGGTGGGGGTGAAAGTGCC
The DNA here is from genome assembly GCA_025356765.1 of Hyphomicrobiales bacterium. Classification (GTDB taxonomy): domain Bacteria; phylum Pseudomonadota; class Alphaproteobacteria; order Rhizobiales; family Aestuariivirgaceae; genus Aestuariivirga. The sequence continues at coordinate 4,334 of JANXRO010000123.1, forward strand.
GAGCGTGTCATTTCGGTGATCGAAAATTCACCGGAAACTGGCATCAACCTTGTGGGCATTTTTGATGATCGTGATGACATTCGCGCGCCTAACGAAGTTAAAGGTCTTTATAAACTTGGCCACATTGGCGACTTGGTTGATTTTGTGCGCTCCACACGCATTGACACGCTGATTGTAACTTTGCCCACTTATGCAGAAGAAAGACTAACGCAAATTCTCAACAAACTTTGGGTTTTGCCAGTGGATATTCGATTGAGTGCGCAAGGACAAAAGCTTCGGTATCGACCACGGGCTTATTCTTATATCGGCAACCTGCCCTGCCTTGATGTTTATGATAAACCGCTGGGTGAATGGGGGCCTTTGCTCAAAAGCGTGATGGACCGAGTTCTGGCCGCGCTGATGTTGATTGCAGTTTCACCCGTTCTGCTGATCATCGCCTTAGCCATTAAATGGGACAGTAAGGGGCCGGTATTTTTCAAACAGAAGCGGTTTGGATTTAATAACGAGCTGATTGAAGTTTATAAATTACGGTCGATGTACGTAGATCAGACGGACGCCGATGCTTCAAAGCTTGTAAGCAAGGGTGATCCTCGTGTCACGCGGGTTGGCAGATTTATCAGGCGTACCACACTTGATGAGTTGCCACAATTTTTTAATGTGTTGAAAGGCAACCTATCTTTGGTTGGCCCTCGTCCGCACGCCACTTTGGCCAAGGCCGGAACAGATCTTTATGAGCACGTGGTGGACGGTTATTTCGCACGTCACCGCGTGAAACCTGGCATCACCGGTTGGGCACAAATCAATGGTTGGCGCGGCGAGACAGACACTGCTGAGAAAATTGAACGCCGCGTTGAACACGATCTGTTCTATATCGAAAACTGGTCTTTAACGTTTGATCTCTACATTTTGCTTAGAACACCGTTGGCATTGCTGAACACCGAAAGCGCCTATTAAGCTTAGACGATCAGCAACGCGTTTGCCTAAGCTTGGAAGATTTGAACTTGGAAATTGAAAACGATAAGGTTGGGCGTTTGCAGTCTTTGCTTCGCCATAGGCTGTTCAGTTCTGGTCTTATATCTTTGTTGATTAAAGTTTCTGGGGCCGGACTCAGTTACCTTATGTTTGTAGCTTTCGCACACATTTTAAATGCTGAAAACTATGGTGTGTTTGCATTCTCTTTTAATCTTGCTGTGGTGGTTTCTGCATTCGCAGGGTTTGGTTATTCTACTGCAATTATGAGATATTGGCCGCAATATTTGGCCCAAGGCCGACCTGAATATGCAATCGGCGCGCTTAAAATGGGCATGCAGCTGACAATTTTGGGTTCGTGCTTTGCTCTGGTGATTGGCTTATTGGCCAATCACTTCCGGATTGCGACAGACCGAAATTATTTCGTCGTGGCGATCTTGGCATCAACGTTTTGTATTGGCGATTTTGCAGCCGCAGTGTTGCGCGCTCAAAACAGTGTTGTCGCTTCAATGTTGCCGCGTGATGTTCTATGGCGCATTTTGGCACCCTTGTGCGCCATTACTGTTGTATGGGGCGGCTATACGCTGGATAGCCGGTTGGCCGTATATATTTGCTCTGTTGTTTTGATGGCTTTGCTTGCTTTTCAAATTCTGATCATAAAATCCAATATCATTAAATCCGTTACTCACGTGGCGGCTGTTTCGGATTGGGCAGGCACACGGAAAAGTCTCATCCCTCTATGGGGTGCCGGTATTGTTTTTGCAATGATCCAACAAATGGACGTTGTTGTTGTGGGATTTCTTGTCAACGGCGGAGAAACTGGCGCTTATTTTGCTGCGCAGAAAACAGCCGCACTGCTGAGTTTGGTTTTAATTGCAGGTGGTTTGGTTTCGGCACCCATGATGGCTTCGCTTTACGAAAAGAAACAAATCGACGAGTTGCAAAAGCTCTGCCGCCAAATGGTTATCGCCATCGCTTCAGTAACATTGCTTGGCTTTGTCTTTTTGATATTTGCCGGAAACACATTGTTATCAATTTTCAACGACAGTTTCACCTCGGCCTATTCAATTTTGTTGATCTTGGCATTTGGTTCAATGATTGATGCGGTTTCCGGTCCAACCGCTTATCTGATGCAAATGACATCATTAGAATCTATTTACGCCCGCATGCTGGCGTTGATTTATGCATTGGTCTTTGCCTTGCAATTCATTTTCATTCCTCACTATGGTGTGATTGCGGCAGCACTTTCAAACGCGGTCGGTGTTATAATTTGGAATTGCGTGAGCATCTATTTCTTGCGCAAAAGAATTGGGGTTGACCCATCTCTCTTTGGATTGTTTTTTCCGACGAAAGTTCGTGTGTGATGACGTCTGCCCCAACTGAAATTGCAGTTTTGTTTACAGTGTTCAAACCGCATGACGAAATTAAGCAAACGCTGGATAGTTTGCGTATGCAAACTGAGCCATTCAAACTTTTTGTTGTTGATGATGGCACGCCCTATCATGTTGACTACGAAAATCTAACACATGGAATTGATGTTGAGATCATTCGCATGCCCCAAAATTTGGGCCGAACAGCAGCGCTCAATGTGGGCTTGCGCGAAATTCTTAAAACGAATCTGCGCTATGTGGCTTTGATTGATAACGCCGATACATGCGCAGCCGATCGTTTCACAAAGCAATTGAATTTTTTGAAAAGCAATCCCGAAATTTCAATTGTGAGCACTTGGGTTCGCTATAACTTTCAGGTTTCTGGCCGTGTGATGGAGGCCAAGCTTCCTGATACCTGGCAGGCTTGCGCCAAGCTTTTGCGTTATAATGCGCCGATAACACACACGGCGATGATGGCGCGCCTGGAAGTTTTTAAAACTGTGGGGCTTTATTCAGAAGATTATCCAGCGGCGGAAGATTATGCGCTTGAGCATATGGCGCATGCGCATGGTTTAAAGATGACGAATATCCCTGAAGTTCTGATGGACACATTGGAAATGCATGAATCTATTTCTGGCGGTAATCGGTTCAAACAATTGCAAAGCAGACTTCATTTGCAGCAAAAATATGCCAATTGGTTTGATATTCACAGCTATCTTGGAATTTGCCGCACACTCATCTTAATGTATGGGCCAGCTGGCTTATTGCGTAAATTTAAAACTACTCTGCGTGTATAGGTTCTGCATGAACTTTGGACAACGGGCGGCCCAAAATTAAGAATAGATGGTCGGAGCGACAGGATTCGAACCTGCGACCCCTAGTCCCCCAGACTAGTGCGCTACCGGGCTGCGCTACGCTCCGACGTTTGGGCGGTCTAGCATTGTTGAACCAAAAGTCCAACACAAAGCTATATTTTTTGAAACAACCATAAAAGGTCGGCCCGGCGGCCCATCAGCGACTGAACTTGGGCTGCCAACATTGCAGCCCAAATAAATTCTGCCAAGATCGCGGCATAGCCAAGGCCGATGAAACCGAACATGCGGTTGAATATCATCGAGGCAAAGCCAAAAAATATAAGCCCTACTATACAGGCCCCAGCTGAACGCACTTGATGTCCGCCGATTGACAGCAGGTTCTGATTCATGCCGCTCAATGCGCGAATTGACTGGCCCACCAAAAATAACACCAACAGCCATTGTCCGCTGCGATAGATTTCACCAAAGAAGCTGAGAAAAAAACCACCGAAGAAAATTGTAAACAACAGGCCAAGCGCCAGTGTCATTGCTGTGAGAAGGTTAAGCCTTACAAGCAGGTTGTCTGCAACTTTGTCGTCTCCGCGCGTCAGTGCTGCAGTAAGATCTGGCAAAATAAATTGTTGGGTTGCTTGAATGACAAAGCCCGCAATGCCCGCAAGCCTGATGGCAAGGCCAACGATGGCCACTTCTTCGGGCGGCAAAATAAATCCACCAAGCAACGTTACAATATCTGCGAACATCACAGTTACCGCACCAACAATTGCCAATGCGATTGCGCGACGGCGCAAAACATGGGTGAGCATGGGGCGCGTTTTCCACCAATCTCCAAAGGCTATGCCGG
>JANXRO010000152.1 GCA_025356765.1 Hyphomicrobiales bacterium
CCGGCGGTGGCCCTGCTGAATTATACGGTCAAACGACTGTCAAGAATGGCAGCAACGCTGGCACCTTTGCAATGACATTTGCCCAAGCCAGCTCAAACGCAACGCCGTCAACTGTGACCGGCGCTTTCCTCCGTTACAGGATCTATTGAACCATGGCATCATCAACAGCCTTCGCGCGTGATAGTGCGCTGTACAACCCGCGCCTGACGTTCACCAATGTCGATGGCTCGCCTTATGCTTTGGCTGGCACGCAGACTGTTACGATTTTCAAGCGGGATGGCACGTTGCTGGTAACAGCAACCGCTGGCAGCGGCATGACGGTTGGGTCAAATTATATTGATCTTGCAATCCCTGCCGCCACCATGACGGGTCTTGGTGCGCAATTTCTGACGGTGCAATCGATGCGCACTGATATAGGGCCAATTGACCAAGGCTCATTCACCGTGCGCTGCTTGGCAATTGGTGAGGCGGCGGCCACAGATATTTCGGGTGTGGTTTCAATTCAGTTCGGGGTTGTGCTGATTCAAGTTACGCAAATCAACTTTTCGGGTGGCGGTTCCAGCCCTATCGCCTTCGCCAATAGTTTGACTAATCTTGCATTGGTTGATCCATCAGCTTCAAATGTTTGCTGGATGAGTTATGGAATAAGGTCTGGTTTATTCAATTGGAAAACCGGCGACTTTACTGCACGGATTGCAACCGACCCCACTCAAGGCATTTACGTTCAAAGCACTGTTTCAGGAAATGGCCCCACTGTTGGCTGTTGGGTTCGTCAAAGTGACGTTATAACCGCCGCTAACTTTGGAGCATTGGGTGATGATGCCACGAACGACAGCGCGGCAATCCAAGCGCTTATTGATTTCCTGTGGAACAGTGGTGGCGGCACTGGCTATTTAAAAGCAGGAAGTTACCGTCATGCGTCAACCATCGTTGGGCGCTATGGTGTTAAAATTATTGGTGCAGGGCGCAGGGCGACAACGCTCAAATATACAAGCAACATTTTGGCGCTTAGCCTTTTGGGAACAACAGGCGTTGAAACGAATCGCACGATTGGTTCTTTCCAAAGTTTAAAGCTTCTTGGCACGCTGGGGGGCGCTGCTGCCCAAGGCGTGCAATACGGCTATAATATGCGGGCCGATGATCTATTGAAGGATGTTTGGATTTCCGATTTCAGCGATTATGGTTTGGGCCTTGTTGGCCCTGACTGGATTGTCAGCTTTTCTGATGTTGAAATTGATCTTTGCGGTGTTCGTGTTTCTGGCTCATCAGGTGTTTACAAAGACCCCGCTGTGAACAGCGGAAATTTAACTTCAACAACATTCAACAATTTCACGATTGAGGCTTGTGGCAATTCTGGCAGCGCTGCCGGGGCAATAAATTGGCAGTCCAGTTCCGTTGGCAATCGTGGATTTTATCTCAATAACTGCACGGTTGAAGGCAATGCTGGCACAGATGAAATTCTGATAAGCAATCATTCAGATGTTGGTCTTTTCAATCTTTACATTGAGAGAGGCAGTGTTTCGGGACAGCTTTTTGCGGTCGAACTTAATAACTGTAAAGCCCGATTGGTTGGTGGCTATATCGCAGGGGCGAGCGGCTTCAACCAATATGGCGTAAGGCTCACCAACGGGTCTGAATTGACGATTGTAGGCGCTGCATCGTCTGGCTGGGTCAATGGCGATTTGATCAACTATGCGTCTACCGTCAAGGGAATAAAGCCATCGGGCTATGTTACAATATCGGGAACTGTTGATGCTGCATGGGGTGGCGAGTTTTTATCGTCACAAGGCATCATCACGCAAACCGGAGTCAGTGGCACTGCCAATGCAACTGTGTTTTCAACGGCGTTTGCTTTGAGGCTGAATGCAATACCTCAACTGTTTTTGTTTACGCCAGCAATAACAAATACAGCCGCTGTAACTATCGCAGTTGATACGGGCAGCGGTGGAAGTTTTCCTGTTGCTTTAAAATCTCCTTTGGGCGCGGCATTGGCGGCCGGCGAGTTTGCTGCTGGAATTCCCTATCTTATTTCAGCCACCAGCAGCCAAGCCAATATTTTATTCTCAGGGGCATCAACATGAAAAACATTCGTCTTCTTCTCATTGCATGGGTCGCTTACGCGGCCCTTTCCATTTCTGGCCATACCGCCACACTCGATGGTGCGCCACCTGCGTTTGGTTCATCGGTATCAGAAATTCGCAACGATGACATTTTAGAAAAAGCCGAACTTTATAAACGCGCAAATATTCGATCTGTCACGATCACCAATCCCGTCAGCGTCAATGCCATTGTTGCAACGTCTGTGAATGTTACCGTTACATCTTTAAGCGATGGCCTCGAAAGCGCATTCATCGCAGGGGCCACAAATACAGGTGCCGTCACATATGCGCTTGATGGCAATGGCACGCCAGCGTTGACAGATGCGGCAGGCGGTGCGTTGCCTGCTGGCGCGATTGTCTCTGGTAGCCAATACAAGACTCGCTATGTTGCTGCATCATCACAGTGGCGGTTGATTTCATCAAGCAGTGCAACATTTGCCGTGCCTGGGCCTATTGGTTCAACCACGGCCAGCACAGGTGCATTTACCACCCTCACGGCTTCTGGCGCGGTGACGCTTTCTCCAGCCAGCGCGGCGGTGGCAATTTCACCAACCGGCACCGGCACAGTGGCAATCAGCCCTGTTGGTGCGCTCACCATCAACCCCACTGCAGCCAGCACGATCAACAACACTTCAATTGGTGTGACAACGCCCGCTGCTGTGAAAGCGACCAGCCTCACACTCACCAACCTTGTCGCCAACACGACAGCGCCAACCGTTTCGGGCTTCTGCACCACGCCTGCAGTCCCAGCCAACAATGGCAACGCTGCCTTCACGATCAACGTTGGCACGGCCTGTGCTGCATCGACCGGAACAATCACGTTGCCCGCTGCAACAACTGGCTGGGTCTGTGATGCACATGATGTGACCACGCCGGCTTCGAATATTATTGAAATGACAGGAGGCACAACAACAACGGTCGTTTTGCAAAACTATGTGCGCACGACAGGCGTTGCGAGCAATTTCACATCATCTGACGTGATCCGCGTCAAATGTTCAGCTTATTAAGCGGGGGGCATGAATTGGAAACAAAACTGACACAGCAATCTGAAGCCATTTTAGAAAAGCTGAAAGAAGATGTTCGCTTGCGAACAATGACGCCAGAGGAGCTTATCATGGTGCGCAAAGGGCTTGCCGCTTACGAAGGTTTGGGGATTCTTGGAAACACAGTCATCAAAGCAGCGGGCCTGATTGGCGCTGGTGCTGTCATTTGGAATTTCTTTCCGTGGGGATCAAAGCAATGATCGATTTTAAAACCGGAAATTTCAGAGCCTTGATCATTGCTGTTGTCGTCAGTGCTGCTGGAATTTCATGGCAGCAGGCAAGCTATCGAAAAGAACAAATATCGCAAATTAAGATTTTGAATGAAACACCAACTGATACGTTTTTTGAAATCAAGAATGTTTCAGTGCCGAACTTTATTGAAGGTGAAAATCCGTTCATTGTCTATGACCGCCAGATCAAAAAAACCTTCACTGGCTATTGGAATGTGGAAGCGCACATGCTGGCTGGGTCAACCGATTACAACTATTGCAGCGGTTCTGGCTCAGCACTTTACACCCCAAAAGAAACGCTGCCAAAAGTTGGCGTCTCGCTCGAATGGTTCATTGGGAAAGACTGCCACCTCACAGCGGGACAATGGGTTTTGCAGGCCAACTGGGAAATTCATGCCGAGGGTTATCCTCCGAAGTTTCAGACATACACCTCGAACATATTCACTGTGCTTCCGAAGGGTTCTCAGCTTTTTGTAACGCCTGAACAATCAGCCAAAATAATGAAAGGCAATTCACCATGAAAAACTGGATTTACGTTTTGTTTGCATTGATTTTTTGCACCATATTTTGTTTGATGATGGTGCCGATCATGGCGCACGCAGCACCCAAAGCTGATTGCCGCGCCGAACCTGAAATCAGGCATGATATTTCCACCGTATTTCCCAATACGGTTTTTGCTGATCTCGATGGCAAAGATTTGAAAATATTTCTTGATGGCTTTAACGCATTGCCGCCAAAATCAAATACCGTTGCCGAACATGCGCTGATTATCAAAGCCCCTCAAACGCCATTCGTAAATATTGTGTTTTTCAATGGAGACTGCATGTTCGAGCACGACCGAATGACGCCAGAGCAATTCCAATCCATTTTTGAAAGTTTCTGAAAAATAGCCTCACGTTATGTTTTGGATTTTTAATTAATAGTCCAAAACGCAACGTCGGTCTTTCTCAGCAATCCAGCCATTAAAGGCAGCCCCCCATGAAACAGATTTTAGAACGGTTATTCCCTCGCCGCAAAATTGGGATCAGTGAACTATTGGAGATTATGATTATGACTGCACAAGAAACCCTCGATCTGCTCAAAACCCACATTGAAGCCGATACTAAAATCTTGACCGATACGCTTGCGGCATTGAGCAATGCAAAAGCCGAAATCGCTGCAAATATGACCGCTTTGAATTTGGCCAATAAAGAAATCGCAGACCTCAAAGCCCAAATCGCTGCCATGCCTGGCGCTGCGTCGGTTGACACTGCGCCAATCGAAGCCAGCGTTGCCGCTCTTGATGCGGCGGCTGCACCAACGGCCTAAACTCAATGCAATCCAATTTTACCAAAAGCTTAGCTGCCGTCCTGAAAAGCGAGGGCGGCTATGTCAATAATCCCCGTGATCCAGGCGGCGCAACAAACAAAGGCATAACCCAAGCAACTTATGACGCTTGGAACGATAGCGCGAAGCGGGCGCGGCAAAGTGTTCAGTTCATTCACGATGATGAAGTGCAGGCCATTTACCGCGAACATTATTGGGATACGGTTCATGGCGATGATTTGCCATCTGGTATTGATTATACCGTGTTTGACTATGCGGTAAATTCAGGCCCAAGCCGTGCCATGCGAGCCTATGCAGCCAATCCCACGATTGACGGCATTTGCAACCAACGCTTGGCATTTTTGCAAACGCTTCCAACATGGGCCTATTTTGGCAAGGGCTGGGGCGCTCGCGTGTTTACGGTGCGAGCGATGGCTAAGAG
>JANXRO010000157.1 GCA_025356765.1 Hyphomicrobiales bacterium
CATTGAGGCCGAGGCCGCAATGCTGGGCCAGCCGCAATCTATGTTGTTGCCAGAGGTGATTGGTTTCAAATTCACGGGCAAACTTAAAGAAGGTGTGACGGCAACTGATCTTGTTTTGCTGGTCACACAAATGCTGCGCAAGAAGGGTGTTGTGGGCAAATTTGTTGAATTTTATGGCGAGGGGTTGAAGCATCTTACGCTGGCAGACCGCGCCACCATCGCCAACATGGCGCCGGAATATGGCGCAACTTGCGGCTTCTTCCCGGTTGATAAAGTGACGCTGGACTATCTGACACTTTCGGGCCGCAAAAAATCACAAGTGGCGCTGGTTGAAAAATATGCCAAGGCGCAGGGACTGTTCATCAGCAAAGATGAGCCTGTATTCACCGATACTTTGAGCCTCGATCTTTCAACTGTCATGCCCGCAATGGCTGGCCCTAACCGCCCTGAAAAATTTACGCCATTGGGTGAAATTAAATCCGGCTTCCGTTCAGCCTTGGATGCGCCGAAAGACAAAGCAGGCTTCAACAGAGTTGGCGAACAAGCCAGGCGCGTGAAAATTGAAGGCAAGAATTTCGACATTGGCCATGGTGATGTGGTGATTGCTGCGATTACAAGCTGCACCAACACTTCAAATCCATCCGTTTTGATTGGCGCTGGTTTATTGGCCAAAAAGGCCGCTGCGCTTGGTTTGCAATCCAAACCTTGGGTGAAAACTTCCTTCGCGCCCGGATCACAAGTGGTTTCAGAATATATGGCCAAGGCTGGTTTGCAAAAGGAACTGGACAAGATTGGCTTTTATCTGGTGGGCTATGGTTGCACCACATGCATCGGCAATTCTGGCCCGCTTGATCCGGCTATTTCAAAAGCCATCAATGACAATGGCATCGTGGCTTCGGCCGTAATTTCGGGCAACCGCAATTTTGAAGGCCGCGTTTCACCTGATGTGCAAGCGGCTTATCTGGCTTCCCCGCCATTGGTGGTGGCCTATGCGCTTGCGGGTTCTACTCAGATTGATTTGACGACAGAACCGCTGGGCATGGACAAAAAGGGCAAGCCGGTTTTTCTGAAAGACATTTGGCCATCCAACAAAGAAATCCAAACGTTCATTGACAAGAATGTCAACGCGAAAATGTTCAAGAGCCGTTACGCTGATGTGTTCAAAGGTGACAAGAATTGGCGGGCCGTTAAAACCACTAAGGGCGAAACCTACGCTTGGGATAACAAATCCACCTATGTGCAAAACCCGCCCTATTTCACCGGTATGAAGATGGAGCCTAAATCCATCACCGATATCAAGGGTGCAAAAATTCTGGGCCTGTTCGGCGACAAGATCACAACAGATCATATCTCGCCCGCGGGTTCCATCAAAGCGGCATCGCCTGCTGGCAAATATCTTCTGGCCAACAATGTGGCCTTTGCAGATTTCAACCAATTTGGCACACGGCGCGGCAACCATGAAGTGATGATGCGCGGCACATTTGGCAACATCCGCATCAAGAACCACATGGTGAAAGATGCTGCTGGTGCAGTGAAAGAGGGTGGACTTACGCTGCATCAACCCGATGGCGCTGAAATGAGCATTTATGATGCGGCCATGCTTTATCAAAAGACAGCAACACCTTTGGTAGTGTTTGCTGGTGTTGAATATGGCAACGGCTCATCGCGTGATTGGGCCGCCAAAGGCACAACGCTTCTTGGCGTGCGCGCTGTTGTGGCCCAAAGCTTTGAACGCATTCACCGTTCAAACTTGGTGGGCATGGGGGTAGTGCCGCTGCAGTTCAAAGCGGGTGACAGCTGGCAAACACTGGGTTTGAAAGGCGATGAAACCATTGCCATCAGCGGCTTGGCCCAAGGCTTGAAACCACGCGCGATGATGACTGTGGAGATCACCCGAGCCGATGGTTCAAAGACAGCAGTTGAAGTTCTTTGCCGCATCGATACGCTGGATGAAATTGATTATTACAACAACGGCGGCATTTTGCAGTTTGTGTTGAGGAACTTGGCAAAAGCGGGTTGAAGGTCGCACTCTTTTCTATGTGGGAGAAGAATGATATCGTTGTAGCGCCAATCAAAAGGAGACACGATCATGTATTTTGATTTTATGGTCATTCCAATCCCAACGGCAAACCTTAAAGCTTATAAAGCTATGGTCAAAAAATCTGCGGCAGCGTGGAAACGCGCAGGTGCCTTGGCCTATCTGGAAGCCATTGCTGATGATGTGAAGCCAGGCAAAATGACATCGTTTCCACAAGCGGTGAAAGCCAAGGAGGGCGAAACGGTTGGCTGTGCCTATTTGGTTTTCAAATCCAAGGCGCATCGCAATTCCTGTTGGAAAAAGATGATGGAAGATCCGTTCATCAAAAACTATGATCCGAAAACCATTCCTTTTGATGGCAAGCGCATGTTTTTTGGTGGGTTCAAGCCGCTTGTTCACTTTTAGTGGTTTCACTTGGATGTGATTTGTATGTGTTCGGTCATGCGCCCAATTTGGGCTCATGGAAAACATGATCACACGTCGTTCTGCTTTGGGCCTTGCTTTGGCGGGCCTGGCAGCACCATCTATCATCACATCAACGCAAGCCGCGACCAGCGATGTTCTTGTGGAGTTGTTCACAAGCCAAGGCTGTTCAGATTGCCCACCGGCAGATAAAGTTGCAGGTGAATTAGCCCAGCAATCGGGTGTTCACGTGGTTTCGCTCAACGTTGATTATTGGGATTATTTGGGTTGGAAAGATACGCTTGGAAAAGCTCAATATAGCCAGCGCCAAACAGCTTACGCCAAAGAGCGCGGAGATGGCGATGTCTATACGCCGCAAATGGTGATCAATGGTGCGGTTCATGCCGTGGGTTCACGCAAAGGCGATGTTGAAGCCGCCATTGCAAATGCTCGGACACGCGCAAAATATATTGATGTTTCCGTATCTGCCGATGCGTCTGATATCCATATCAAAGTGGGCGCTGGTACTGGCAACGGAACCGTGTGGCTTATGGGCATTGCGCCCAGTGTAAGCGTTCCAATCGGCCGTGGTGAAAATGCGGGTGCAAATGTAACCTATCATAATGTTGCGCGGCATTTGGTTTCAGCAGGCAGCTGGCAAGGCCATGCCACCAGTTTCAGCGTGCCGCGGAATTCCATTATGACGGGTGATTGCCGACATTGTATTGCGATTTTGCAACAGGGCAATGTGGGACAGGTTTTAGGCTTGGCCAAGATCACAGTTTCGTGACCATTCGTTGTTGTGTTGTGAACGATGGCAGTTGAACCGACCTGAATTGTTTTTCGTTTTCTCCAACAGACCGCGCAATGTTGCGGGTCAGACACTTACTCGGGAGAATACAATGCGCAAACTTTTAGCAGCCACGGCTTTGCTTGGCCTTTTGTCTACATCTTCATTTGCTGCCATGGCACCAGATAAAACAATTGTCGAACTTGCCGTGGGCACCAAATCACTCAGCACACTTGTGGCCGCCGTAAAGGCTGCTGGCCTTGTTGAAACGTTGTCGGGCAAAGGCCCGTTCACCGTGTTGGCCCCAACTGATGCAGCCTTTGCAGCATTACCAAAAGGCACGGTGGAAACGTTGGTAAAGCCAGAGAACAAGGCAGCCTTGACGAAGATTCTCACCTGCCACGTGATTGCAGGCGATGTGATGGCCAAGGATGTAATTGCCTTGGTGAAAAAGGGCAAAGGCAAGGCATCGGTCACAACCGTGGGCGGATGCGTGCTGAAGTTCCAAGTCGGCAAAGGCAAAGTGCATATTACCGATGAAAAAGGCCGCACGGCGCAAGTAACTGCTGCCGATATTCTGGCCTCTAACGGTGTTGTTCACGTGATCAATAAAGTGATTCTGCCCAAGTAAGTACGTTGCGTTTCTAACAGCCCCACAGGCTACTTGGCAGAGGCCCCCCTCTTTTTTCCCTTTGAGAGGGGGGCTATTTATTTCCCAATACTTTTAACAAATTTTGTTGGTGAACCTCTTCATAAGGCTCAAAATAATTTACCCATCCCGCTTCAAGTGGGCCAGAGATGAGTTGCCTCAGCGGTGTTTGGCGCAATGCTTCATCATCACGGCAACGTTTTAACATTCTGATATATTGTTGTTGGGCGCGAATGAAAGATTTGCCATATCCACCCGCAGCTAAAATTTCAGGTGCGCCGTGGCATGGCAAAATATGCGTGGGCGACAGTGCCCAAAGTCGATCAAGCTCAGCCAAATGAATATTAAAATCTTGGGGTGCGCCAACATAAGTAATGGTGTCTTCCATCGTATCGCCCGCAAGCAAAATGCCAAGGCTTTCAATCCAAACGACCGAAGCGTCATCTGAATGGATATTGGCTTCGATAAATTTGAGCGTCAGATCACCCAACTGAAATTCCATTTCAGATTCGAATATTCGATTGGGCATAAAGAGCGGCTTGATGGCAGGAGCGCCGTGATGCGTGGCATCCTCAATTTGTTTCTTGTGTTGGGTCAAATGGCTCAATGTTTTTTTATTGGCGATAATTTCACAATCGGCAAAAATTTCGTTGCCCGCAACGTGGTCAAGATGCCAGTGACTAAGCAACACGGTAATATGGTTTACGCCGCGCTTTTCTAAATCTTCGCGAACCAATTTGGCATGTTCCAGTGAAACATGCGTATCATAAACCAGGGCTTGGCTGCCGCTGATGATGGCAAAGCTTGCTGTGCCCAATGAAATTGCGCCATCATCCACCCAATTTTTTTCGGGCATGAAACGATAATCAGGAATGCGGCCATCATAATAAGCGATGATGTTGGGGTAGCATTGAATTATGCGAAGGTGGTTCAAAATAAATCCATCTGTTTTTTGGGTGGCGGTGCAGGCTGCGCTGGTTTTGGGGGGCCGCGAGCAATGATGGTTTTTTCCATGATGAAAAAATCGTCAGCCGGGGCCTTCAATAGATCTTGCACCTTTTCATCATCGGAAAGCCAGCGTTCAAAATTTTCGGGCATGATGACGACAGGGCAGCGATCATGGATTGTGGCAATCAAGGCATTGGGTTCTGCTGTCAACATTGCAGCAGTTTCAAGTTCAGATCCATCAGAGCCCATCCAATGTTCCCAAATCCCGCCAAAGGCAAATAATTCCTCGCTTGGTTGATGAATGAACCACGCTTGTTTTTTGCCGGGCACATCGCCTTGCCATTCATAAAAGCCATCGGCAGGAATTAAGCACCGCCTGCGCCTGATGGCATTTTTGAATGAGGCTTTTTCATAAATCGTTTCGCTTCGTGCGTTGATCAATGGACGGCCCGGTAATATTTCCTTGGCCCAACCTGGAACAAAGCCCCAGCGCACCAAAGCAAAATGGCGTTGCAGGTCTAGCCCTTTTCGCACAATTGCCAGGGGGCTTCCCGGCGTTACATAATCACGCGGTGGAAAACTGGGTTGATCAAGATAGTTGAACAGGTTTCGCGCTTCTTCAGCGGGCCGTCGAAAACTGAAAAGCGAGCACATAAAGATTATTTAGCAGATGATTGAAAATATCCAACGGCCATTTCTGGGGGCTTCTTTCCCTCCAATGAAGTTCAATTTTAAGCAATCATGTTAACCTTCATTTAAGGATTGACTCTTCTGGTGCAGCGAGCGTGTTAATACCTATGAATAGCTGCTTTGTGGAAGCGGCCAAATTTGGGTTATGTGATGTTTAAATTGCCAGAAGACCACGATATTGAATATCCGGCGCAAGAAGAGAAACAAGCGGCGCTGCGTTATATTTTGGATGCTTGGGAAGAGGCCGTCTATGATGGGCTTGATCCTGATTGTTTGGCGACGGCGGCCATTTTCGCCGCCCTTTCAGATATGATTGCAACCTATGGCGAAGAGCCTGTTGCCGTGATGTGCGAACGGTTGCCAGATCGTATTCGCAATGGTGAATTTACCGTGGGCCGCACGAAGCAATAAGCCTTGTGGCTAAAAGTAAACGGATGGTCATAAATCTCTGAACAGTTTGTTTCAAATTGAAGCAGAAACTGTCGCTAAATTATCACACTTCTCGTCCGCCTCAATTGCGCCATTTTCTGGCCAGTGTTGCACCACATCTGAGTGGCACATGTTGAGCAACGGCACGACAATTAAATCGAGGTGAAGTGATGAGCGTTTTTAAAAGTGTTTTACTGGCAGGTCTAATCGCCTTGCCAATGGCAGTTGCAGCAAATGCAACCGATATGGCCCCGACAATTCCATCTGAGGTGACAACAACCAGCGGCCTTTATTTGCGTGCTGATGGTGGTGTTTCATTTTTGAATTGGTCTGGTGGCAGCAACGACCACAGCTATGTGGGCGATTTTGGTATTGGTTATGATTTTGGCGATGGTCTGCGCAGCGATGTGACAGCCAACTGGACAGGCGATTATATCGTAGCACCCGGGGCAACGATTAACTCGCGCATGGATTTGGGCAATGTCTATTATGATTGGAAAAATGAATCCGCCCTCACGCCATATATTGGTGCGGGCTTGGGTTATGGTTGGTCTGATGCAAGCGGGCCTGGCTATTTCAACACCAGCGGTATTGCCGTTGGCTTGAACGCCGGTGTGGCTTATGAAATGACCAACAATTTGGCATTGGATGTGGGTTATCGGTTCCATGATATTTTGAACGGTGGTGCAACACCTGCCGAACATCAGGTTACTGTTGGTCTGCGTGTAAAGTTCTAAGTTTCAGTTTTTTCATTTTAAAATGACGCATCTTTGGGTTAAACCAAAGATGCGTTTTTTATTTGAGGATTTTGATGATGGGTACACGAATTTCGTTTTCACGCGTGGATGGAAAGCCAACGGAAGGCTATCTGGCCAAAGCCGGCCATGACCATGCGCCAGGCGTTGTGGTGATTCAAGAATGGTGGGGATTGCAAGACCAAATTCGCGGTGTGTGTGATCGATTGGCCCTTGCGGGCTATGATGCTTTGGCGCCTGATCTTTATGCAGGAACTGTGGTGCCCTACCATGATCATCACGCCGCTGAAAAGGAATTGCAATCTTTGAACTTTGCTGATGCTGCCCAAAATGTTGTGCGCGGTGCCATGCAATATTTGAAAAAGTCATCACCCAAAGTGGGAATCACCGGCTTTTGCATGGGGGGCGCTGTTGCCATGTTGGCAGCTAGTTCACCGGAAATTTCTTGTGTGGCTCCATTTTATGGCTTGCCGCCGGAAGAGTATTTTGATGCTTCAAAACTGGCTGTGCCAGTGCAAGGGCACTTTTCAAACACCGATGATTTTGTAACGCCTGAACGCGCCAACACGTTTGAGGCGGCGTTGCAAAAGGCCGGGGTTTTGCATGAAATTTTCAGATATGACGCAAGCCACGCCTTCATGAACGAGCAACGCGCGGTGCATGACCGGGCAGCAGCAGAGCTTGCTTGGAAACGCTTGTTGGGATTTTTAAAAACTCATCTCAGCTGAGTGGTGCTGAGGGTTCATGTTTCGACATTATTCCTTGCAAGAACAGCGTGAGCTCATTGCGAATATCGGCTGGCCAATGGCTTGTTAAAGATTCAAGTTTCGTAAAATCCTGCGCAAATAATGCGCGGGCAGCGTCTTCAAAAAAAGGCAAGTCGCCAGCGATTGCGAATATGAGCTTATAGGCTGCTTCAATGTGCTGTCTGTTTTCATTCTGGGTGGTGCTGCCTTTTCTTGCGGCATCAACAAGTTTGCGCAATGTAACGGAAGCGCCCCCGGGTTGCTGCCCAAGCCAATCCCAATGCCGTGGCAATAGGGTGATTTCACGGGGTACAACACCAAGTTTTGGCCGCCCCCGTTTTGCAACATTTTCGTTTATTGGCGCGTAACGAGAAGCAACATCGCTTTGGGTGCCGCTTATGTTTAAGTCGATAATCTTTCCGGTTCTTTGATCGAATGTAAGTGTTGCGGTGTTTGGCTGAGCATGTGCGAATCGCCACGCAGCCAAGGCGACGTTGGCGAGAGAACCTTCCGCAATTTTGTTTGTTCCGCAGAAACAAACATAAGTTGGAATGGCATCCGTTGGTTCTTCTGCTGAAAGCCGCATCTTTTATATTTACCCGTATAAAAATATAGTATATTATTATCCGGATAATAATAGGATCAGCCATGGATAAGCAAGACCGAAAATCAGCAATTGCACTCTTTAAGGAGCGCAAATCCGTTTGCGGAATTTATGCTGTCATTTGCACCGCTACTGGCGAGGCATGGGTAGGGATTAGTCGCAATCTGGAAGCGCAGAAGAATAGCCTCTGGTTCACGCTTAATACAGGGTCTGGCCCCTTTCAATCCTTGCTGGCGGCTTGGGCCGAACATGGCGAGAAGGAGTTTCGGTTTGAAGAGTTAGATCGGTTGAAAGATGATTTTTCAACTCTTCTGCAAGCAGGTGAATTGCGCAAACGCCAGAAAATCTGGCTAGAGCGGTTGCGAGCTGTGCCACTGTAAAAGTGCGGCCAATCGCACTTATCTGGTTTTTCAACACTCATTTAACTTAACGTCAAATTTTTACTTGATTTGCGACGCCATTTCTATCATTAGCGTCCTCGGGCTAGGCCTCCCCAACGGGGCTCAAGTCCATCTGTAAGGATGGAGATCAAAATGACAGATATGAAGCCGGGCACACGCCCGAATTGCGCCAACTTTTCTTCCGGCCCCTGCGCCAAATTTCCGGGCTGGACACCTCAACTTCTTGAAAACGCTGTTTTGGGCCGATCGCATCGATCGAGCCTTGGCAAAGCGCGTTTGAAAAAAGCCATTACGCTGACGCGTGAAATTTTGAATGTGCCGGCAGACTATCGCATTGCGATTGTTCCTGCTTCCGATACGGGTGCCGTTGAAATGGCCATGTGGTCGCTGCTGGGTGCCAAGCCAGTGGACATGGTGGCATGGGAAAGCTTTGGCGAAGGCTGGGTAACGGATGCTGTCAAACAGTTGAAGTTAAAAGATACCAATAAAATTCTCGCGGGTTATGGCGAACTTCCTGATTTATCGAAAATCAATTTCGCCCACGATGTTGTGTTCACATGGAATGGCAC
>JANXRO010000190.1 GCA_025356765.1 Hyphomicrobiales bacterium
GCGCAATCGTCGAGTATACTTGGTGGCTTGTTCGCTGGGTACAATTTTGAAGAGTCGCAATTTGTGTTTGGTGTCGAAGGAGACATTCAGGCTATTGGTCTTCAGCAAACGACGCAGTATTCGAATTCTGCGATTGCAAAATTTGGTTCCAAAACGAATGTCCAAGGATCTATCCGAGGGCGGTTAGGTTTCGCTTTCGATCAAATGCTGATCTACGCAACAGGGGGACCTGCCTTTGCGCAAATTGATAACACCTATAGTTACGCATCGAGCCAAGACATTAGCTCATTCCGTATCGGATATACTGTTGGCGGCGGCATCGAGGCAGCATTGTCGGATCATTGGCTGGGGCGATTGGAATATAGGTACACCGACTACGGTACAATTGTGGACTTACCAACAATACCGTGGAGCGGATATCCCGAGAGCCGACATGAGACTGACAATACCGTGATGCTCGGTATCTCCTACAAGTTCTGAATTTGGCCCCTAGCCGACACTAGAAAATACAACACCTTGGTCCGCTTTCAGGTGCTAACTAGACAAGTGTTCTTGTATCGACGCTCGGCAGTTTCTGCGCTTTTGTATAAACCTCAAAGCTTTTTGGCATCTTCCAAAGCTTTTTTCATTTGCGGCAACATATCTGCATTGCCGGCAACATAGCCGCCAGAGTTGAGCGGATTGGCTTCGCCGTTGATGCCATGAACAAACCCGCCGGATTCGCGCACGAATAAAATGCCCGCCGCCATGTCCCAAGGTTTTAGGCCATGCGTCCAGCCACCATCCAAACGGCCCATGGCGATGAATGCTAAATCAAGCGCAGTTGAACCCAAACAGCGAAGCCCTGCGGTTCGGGTTTGCATAACGGCCAATTCTTTGCGCTGCTCATCATGGTTCTTTGTGGCGCGGTTAGGAAGGCCACAACATAACATGGCTTCAGACAATTCTCGCCTTGCGCCAACGCGCATACGCTTGTTGTTGAAAAATGCCCCCGTGCCCTTTTCCGCATGGAACAGCTCATCGGTGACGGGGTTATAGGTAACGCCTGCGATAATTTCGCCCTTGCGTTCCAATGCCACGGTAAGCGCAAACAGGGGCAACGCGTGCATAAAGTTAAAGGTGCCGTCAATTGGGTCTATGATGAAACGGTTATCTGGGTCTGTGCCTTTTGTTTCGGTTTCTTCTTCGCCCAAAAAACCATAGGTGGGGCGGGCCACGGCAAGTTCAGCACGCAGGGTTTTTTCGGCTTTTTTATCTGAGCTCGTTACATAATCGGCAGGGCCTTTAACTGATACTTGCAGCGAGGACACTTCACCATAATCACGCTGAACATTGCGCGCTGCTTTGCGGACGGCAGCAATCATCACAGTCATAATAGGGGTGGTGGCCAAATTGAATACTCTCTTGTGGGAATGAAGCGCAGGCCTTAGCAGGGAAAATCTGTGCTGGCTAGTTCGCCGTTGGGTCTGGCAAAGGCTTAAAAGCTGCCGCCCGATCTTCGGCCTGCTTTACATCGGCTGGATCAACCTTTTCCATTTTGGCATCCATCTCAATATCGCCACGCCCTGCTGCCTTGGCCAAGATATTCCATTTCATGGCTTCAATGGGGTCATAAGCCACGCCATGGTCGCCCATGCCATAAAGCCTTGCCACGCGGTTCATGGCCACGGCATTGCCATGGTTGGCCGCCACCAAAAGCCATTTGGCGCCCAGCGTTTCATCTTTCTGCACACCTTCGCCACGGAAAATTAAAACGCCATATTCAAGGGCGGCTTCCGGCATGCCTTGCAAAGCTGCTTTGGAAAACAACTCGCCTGCTTTTACCATGCTTTTATCAACCGATTTTCCATCCATATAGAGCAGCGCAAGATTATATTGCGCTTGAGCGTTGCCCTTATCAGCAGCGGCCTGAAACCATTTCACGGCATTGGGCCAATCAGTTTGTGTGCCAAACGCGCCAGCATAATAGAGGCCAAGATTAACTTGCGCTTTCACGTTGCCTGCCTCTGCCGCTTTTTGCAGCCAAGGGGCACCATCAATAACATTTGGCTTTTGTCCGGTTCCTGTAAGCAGCAACATGGCCAAGGCAAATTCAGAATCGGCATCAGCTTTTTCAGCGCCTTTCTGAAACCAAATTTGCGCCTGCTTTAAATCAACCTCAACGCCCAGACCTTTTTGAAACATGGTGCCCAACATAACAAAGGCGCGAGGGTCTTGTTTTTCTGCAAAAGTTTCAGCGATGGTTTTTGCATCGACATAGTTATGATCTTGAAACTGGGCGATGGCTTCGTCAAAACTTGCGGGCGCAACAACCTGTGCAAATGCTGGTACTGCAAACAAGAAGGCTGCGCATGCAAGGCTCAATAGCCGATTCATTTTAACTTTTTCACCAATTCAGAAATCACTTTTGTTGCCATTTCAGAACTCTGCCACATATCATCAGAAGGACGGATGAAATCGGAATTTTGTGCCAAAATTGCGGCATCAGCAACATCAACCGGATCAAATGGAACCGCTGGAATCTCGGCCAGTTCATTCCACCATTTGATCAACGGTTCACCCACCGTTTGGGCTTTTTGGCGAAAGGCCACATAGTCTGCACCCTGTTCAGACGCTTCCATCGCTGCGTGGCGCGATGTGCCGCAATCCAGCCCCACCATGGCATCTTTGGGAAGAGACATGCGCAAATCCAACAGATTGAATTCTGTGCCAGTCACATGAAGGCCATCAGCGCGCCTGTGGCTGACAATGCGTGGTTCAACATCTGCCATCAACACGGCCAAGCCAAGGTCTTGCAGCTTTACTACTTCTTCTTGCTTGATGGATTCATAAACAATGATTGACGCGCAATCGCCAACCGCAGTCGCGGCTGTTGCGCAAGCTATAACTAAATGCGCATTTAAATCTTTGGGTGCAACGAGAAAAAATCGTGCTGTCATGCTTGCTCCAAATTGAGTGACCACTGGCCTTGCGCTGCCAACGCATTCATTTTCAAACGATGCGCAAAGGCTTGCTGTGCTGCTTCAATGTTCTCGGGCCTGCCCGCCCATGTTTTCAGCGCTGTGTCTTGCAAAGCGCGGTTGAAAGAAAATGTTGCGTGAATTTTTTTGGCAATAAGGTTCAAGTTTTCAGTGGCTTCAATTTCAGTTTGGCCGCCTGAAAGAAAGGCAATGCCACCGATGCCTGTTGGCACGTGGTTGATCAAAACCTGCGTGGTTAAATCTGCCACACGTTGGCTTTCAGATTTTGTTTTTGAACCCGCTGTGATCATATTCGGTTTTAAAACTGTTGCAGCCAAATCAACGCCCGCCAGTTCAAGCTGTTCAAACAGCTCATCAAGAACAATTCTTGTCACTTCAGCACAGCGTTCAATGGTGTGATCGCCATCCATCAAAATATCAGGTTCAACAATGGGCAATAGGCCCATCTGTTGACAGATTGCAGCGTAACGCGCCAGAGCATGGGTGTTGGCTGAAATGGCGTTGCGCGACGGTAAAACTGCAGAGACTTTAAGAACCGCGCGCCACTTGGCAAAGCTGGCACCCGCTGCTTTATATCCGGCGATGCGCTGAGCCAAACCGTCCAAACCTTCAGAAATTAATTCGCCATCCGACAAGGCCAAAGGCTTTTGGCCCATATCAAGCTTGATGCCCTTCAACACTGCTGGAAATTTTGCATTCCAAAATGTTTCGTCATAAAGGATGACACCAGAAACGCTGTCTGCAAAACCAAGTGTAGAAAAAAGCATCTCACGATAATCGCGGCGCGTCTGTGGTGTTGCAACAACTCCCACTGCGGCAAAGCGCTTTTCAATGCCTGCTGGAAAATCGTCGACTGCCAGCAAGCCTTTGCCAGGGGCCATTAATTGTTTGGCAATGGCGCGCAATGAAAGAAAACTTGTCACTTCACAGTCAAAGCCGCAACGCCGGGTAATTCCTTGCCCTCAAGCCATTCTAAAAATGCGCCGCCTGCTGTTGAAATATAAGTAAAATCTTCAGCAACTTTGGCATGATTTAATGCTGAAACAGTGTCGCCGCCGCCAGCGACCGTGACCAACTTTCCGGCTTTGGTAAGCGCTGCTGCATGTTGGGCCGTGGCCACCGTTGCTTTATCGAAAGGTTGAATTTCAAATGCGCCAAACGGGCCATTCCACACCACGGTTTTTGCAGCATCAAAAGCTTTATTCACGGCCAAAATAGATTGCGGCCCCACATCCAGCATCATTTCGTCAGCAGCGATATCATTTACAGACACAATACGATTAGAGGCACCGGCTTTGAATTCTTTTGAAACAACAGCATCGGTTGGCAACAGCAACGTGCAATTTTTAGCTTTGGCGCGGGCCATAATTTCAATGGCAGTGGGTATCAAATCTTTTTCGCAAAGTGATTTTCCAACATCAACACCTTGTGCCGCCAGAAACGTGTTTGCCATGCCGCCACCGATTACGATGGTGTTGGCAATACCGGTGAGATTTCCCAACAAATCAAGCTTGGTTGAAACCTTGGCTCCACCCACAACGGCCACAAGTGGGCGTGTTGGTTTTTCGAGTGCTGCTTGCAATGCTTTGAGCTCAGCCTCCATCGCGCGGCCCGCATAAGCCGGCAGAATATGCGCAATTGCTTCTGTAGAAGAATGCGCACGATGTGCGGCTGAAAATGCGTCATTCACATAAATGTCACCCAGCGTGGCCAACATTTTGGCAAAGCCCAAATCATTCTTTTCTTCGCCGCCATGATATCGAGTGTTTTCCATCAGGAACACTTCGCCAGGTTTGGCAACAACACTTGGTGCAGAAAGCCAATCGGTGAACACAAATTCTACCCTATGGCCAAGCGCTTTTTCCAATGCAGCGGCCACAGGTTTCAGCGACATTTCGGGCACCACTTTTCCCTTGGGCCTATCAAAATGTGCGAGAATAATAACCGCGGCCCCTTTTTTTAACAGCTCTTGCAATGTTGGCACAACGCGGTCAATCCGGGTTGTGTCTGTCACCACACCATCAGCAATTGGCACATTCAAATCGAGCCTTATGACAACGCGTTTTCCGGAAACACTAACGTCATCAAGGGTGTGGAATGCTGGCATGAATGGCTCCTGTTATCGATTTATGAGGTGCGTACATCAAGCTGTGCTTTGAAGCAAGAAGCTGATGTTTGTGTGTTCGGTTTCAATATTTCTGTTCACTGTGTTGAAGCGCAGACTATGCGGCCTTCACATCGACTGCGGGCCTAAATGGCAAATCCACTGTCACCGTTGTACCTTTGCCAACTTTGCTGGTGATCAATAATTTTCCGCCGTGCAAATCAACGAGGGACTTTGAAATTGCTAGTCCAAGTCCCGAACCGCCACGGCTTTTTGTAAATTGATTTTCGACCTGCTCAAACGGGCGACCCAACTTTTCAATATCTCGCATGGGGATGCCAATGCCGTTGTCGATCATCTGTATACGGACGATATCACCATCAAATCTTGTTTTTATTTCTATGGCACCGCCCTCTGATGTGAACTTGATGGCGTTGGACATAATGTTTATAAACACTTGCTTTAACGCACGCCTGTCTGCCTTAAATTCAGGAACATCAGCAAAATCGCGACTGATCAAAATTTTGCTTTCGGCAGCACGGGGGCCTACCAAGCGCAACACTTCATCAAGAACAATCGACAACTCCACGTTTGACAATTCCAAATCAACTTTGCCCGCTTCAATTTTGGACATGTCTAAAATATCGTTGATAACGTCCAGCAAAAATTGGCCGCTCTTGCGAATGTCTGATGCATATTCGCTATATTTTGCCGAGCCCATTGGGCCAAACATTTGTTGGGCCATGATTTCAGAAAAGCCAATAATGGCATTTAAAGGCGTGCGCAATTCGTGGCTCATGTTGGCCAAGAATTCTGACTTTGAACGATTGGCAGATTCCGCCCGGGTTTTTTCTTTGGCGTAATTATCTGCCAATTCTGCCAGAACCTGAGATTGCTCTTCAGCCAATTGGCGCTGGCGTTTTAAGTCGCGAACGGTTGTCATCAAATTCCGCTCTGATTCCAACAAATGTTCTTCTTGTCGCTTCAATGCTGTAATATCTGTACCCACAGATACAAAGCCGCCATCCTTGGTACGGCGTTCGTTAATCTGCAACCAGCGGCCATCAGCCAGTTGAACTTCCATCGAACGGGCACCCGAATTCAAATCGCGTTCACCGGCCACAAATTGTTGCACCATGGGTTCTTTGGATGCGCCCGCCACCAAACTATAAGGCGTTCCGGGTTGGCACACCGATGCGGGCAATGAATGGAATTGCTGATATTTTGAATTGCAAAGCACCAACTTGCTTTCTGTATCCCACAACACAAAAGCCTCTGAAATATTTTCAACAGCATCTTTCAAGCGTAATTCCGCTTCACTGTTTAATTTGTCGAGATTTTTCTGCCGCGAAATATCAAACACAATGCCAACCAAATGTGGCTCTGCATTCTCTCGGCCAGAAGCTAAGGCCGCACGCGCACGCAGCCACACATAATGCCCATTATGGTGGCGCATACGAAATTCTTGATCAAATTCCTCGCGTTCGCCTTTCAACAACTGGTCAATCAACTCATCAATGCGCTGGTCTTCTGGGTGAAGCCTTGCTGCAACTTCCCTGAAACTTAAAAAATCACCCTTTGGCTTTAGCCCCAAAATTGAATACATCGACATAGACCAGAAAATTTTATTGGCCTGCAAGTGCCAATCCCACAACCCGCATTCGCCGCCATCCAACGCCATATCTAAACGGCCAGTTGCGTGGCTCAACATTTCATCGGCATCAAAGGCCTTGCCTGCTTGCCAATGAAATGCGCCCGCCAACAAAACCAAAACCAAAAAAGTTACCGTGAATAGTGATGTTAATTTCGTAACGCCGCTGCGCCAAATGGCCAACACGTCATCTTTCTTTTGAAAAGCCACCAAACTTCCCGGCACTTTTCCCAAATCACGCGATGCCATGAAAGCATCTTCGCCAGTGGCCAATGTTGTTGGCGCCATTTCGTTGCCGTTGACAACGGCATCCGTCACGAAATTAGAACCCATCAAACTGGCAATGGAACGATTTTGCCATTCGATGTGTGGCGGCACCGAAGCCACAACACTTCCTTTGCCATCAAGCAACACGAAGAAGCGCGAATGTGCCGTGGCGTCGGCTGGCACTGCTCTATCAAGCAACTTTTGATCGAGTATAAAATTCAAACCATTTTCGTAATAGTTGAGCTTGATGTTTTGGGCAGTGCGTTCCGCTTGAACCAACGTCAAACGGCTTTCTTCGTTCAAATTCTGGGCGCGGCTCAACCACAATTGCGAAAGCAAAGCGGCGGCCAAGACCAACAAGAAGAGACCGGTTAAAATTGTGATGAGAACACGCATTGCGCGTTCAGAAATTTCCAACTTGCGATTGCCCAGCCAAGGCAAATGCAGCGCACTGTCACGAAAGAATAATTCTTTGATATGAGCCTTGGCCAATTTCTAAACCTTGAATGAAAACGCCAACGCAACTTTGCGAGTTGCATAATTATCAAAATGCAGACTGATTTGCCAAGCAAAACCGCTAAAATTAATGCGCCTTCAGCGTTCTTGATATGATCTCAAAAACATCACGAGAAAGATTTTTTCTGGCCAAGATGCGTTTCATTTGTTTTTGTGCATGCGCGCGGCGATTAACATCAAACATGCGCCAACTGCGAAACCCCGTGGCCAAACGTGATGCGACTTGCGGATTAATCGCATCTAAAGCGATGATGACATCGGCTCCCAAACGATAGCCTGAACCATCAGCGGCATGAAAGCCCGTGGGATTTCCGCCAATGAAATTGCGCAACAGTGCATAGACGCGATTTGGTGTCTTGAAATTGAATGCGGGATGTAAACTAAGCTTGCGGACAATTTGCGCAGACTTTGCACGCGGCATCAAGGCCTGCACAGCAAACCATTTATCGACCAACAAATGATCATCCGCATGGCGGGTATAAAACGCGTCCAACAGTTCTTGGCCGCGCTTTAATCTTGCTCCAACGCTCAGCGCTGCAAACTCAATTGTCATATTATCTGCGCCGTCGAATAATGCGTGGGCATGTTTTTCTGCCCATGCTTCATCAGTTGTTGCAATCAAACTGAGGCAGGCGAAATTCAATGCTCGCTTGCCTACGTCTTCAGCTGTGGGTTGGTAAGCCCCTGATACTGCCGTTGCTTGAAAACACTCGACCAACACTGGCAATATTTGACCAGCAACTGAAGCGCAAACGCTTTTGCGCGCTTTCAACAAAATATCTGAATTAACATCTTTGGCAATCACTGCCAGCATTTCTTCAAAATATGGCAAGGCCAATAGTTGCGCTTTGTAAGCATCATCCAATGATGTGTCTTCTAACGACTTTGCAAGGGCAGCAGCAAATTTATCCGTTTTCGGCAAAGGCCTCTTGAGCTTTATGGCAAAATAGGTTTTTGCGATCAGTGTTTTGGCAAGGCTTTGGGCCGCTTCCCAACGATTGAAACTATCACCATCATGGGCCAGCAAAAATAGAAGTTCGGCTTGCGTGATATTTTGCTTTAAAATAATTGGTGCAGAGTAGGAACGATTGATGGACAGCACAGGCTTTTGCGAAACACCGGAAAATCTAAAAATCTGCTTTGCTTTGGTCACTTCCAAAATAGAAGTTTTTAACGAGATGTCCTTGCCGTTTTTTCCAACCAATCCGAAGGCCAGCGGCATATGCAGCGGTTGTTTTGGCTTTTGGCCCTTCATGCGTGGCGTTGTTTGCGACACCGCAATTTCATAGTCTTTGCGTTTTGCGTTATACGTGCCGCGCACAGTAACAATGGGTGTGCCCGCTTGCGTATACCAGCGGAAAAACTGCTTTAAATCACGCTTTGAAGAATCTGCCATGCATTGCACAAAATCTTCAACGGTGGCTGCGTCTCCATCATGGCGTTTGAAGTAAAGCGCCATCGCTTTGGCAAAGGCTTTTTCGCCAATCAGCGTTTTCAGCATGCGGCAAAGCTCAGCACCTTTTTCATAAACCGTTGAAGTATAAAAATTATTGATTTCGATATACTGATCAGGCCGCGGTGGATGCTGCAATGGCCCACGATCTTCCGGAAATTGCCTGGCCCTCAAATCTTGCACATCCTCAATGCGCTTGACGGCGCGGGAGCGTAAATCGCTGGTGAATTCTTGATCTCTAAAAACTGTCAAGCCCTCTTTCAAACACAGTTGAAACCAGTCGCGGCAGGTGATGCGATTGCCTGTCCAGTTGTGGAAATATTCATGCGCGATAATGGATTCGATCAGTTCATAATCAGTGTCGGTTGCCGTGTCTGGTCTGGCCAAAATATATTTGTCATTGAAAATATTAAGGCCCTTGTTTTCCATGGCACCCATGTTGAAATCAGACACAGCCACAATGTTAAAGACATCAAGATCATAGGCGCGGCCGAAGGTTTTTTCATCCCACCGCATAGACGCTTTTAAAGCCTCCATGGCCCAGGCACAGCGGTCTTGTTTGCCTTTTTCAATATAGATGCCAAGGGTTACATCCATTCCTTCAGAAGTTTTGAATTGATCTTTAACAAAGGCCAAATCGCCTGCCACCAATGCGAATAAATAGCTGGGCTTAGGATGAGGATCATTCCATTCAGAAAAATGTCGATCTGTTCCTGCAATTAATCCGTGTGCTGATGGATTTCCATTTGACAACAAAACAGGGAGTGATTGAGGTGCTTCTATGCGCACATGAAATTTGGCCATCACATCCGGCCTGTCATAAAAATATGTTATCCGCCGAAAGCCTTCTGCTTCACATTGCGTGCAATACATTCCGTTCGACATATAAAGGCCAGAGAGAGCGGTATTTTCTTTGGGCGCACATGTTGTTTCTACAGAAAGCACAAATGGCTTTTGTGGAACTCTATGCACAATCAATTTGGAGTTTGACACGACATAGTCTGATTTGGAAAGTTCTATGCCATCTATCGCCAAGGATTTTAAGGTGATTGCTTCACCATCAAGTTCCAAGGCTGCGCGCTGCTGTTTGGCCTGATCGTTGGTTTTAAAATGAATCTGCGTTGCAACGATTGTTTCAGTTTCATGGAGGCTGAAAGTCATCCGAACCATGCCAATCAGATAAGGTGTTGGCCTATAGTTTTTCAGGTGCTGGGTTTGTGGCAGGTCAGCGCGCATAAGAAACTCCGATGTGTTAGCATGATCTATTGCCACTGTTTGCCCAAATGATCTACGAATTATGTTTTGCTGCGACAAAACAATTTTCAGTTTGTATTGAAACGCAGCCTTAAATTGAACTAAGAGACAAAGCTGAAATGTTCATGCATATTCAATGGCAACATTGGCAAACAATTTAACTGGATTGATCCGTGGCACCCAACAAAATTCTTCGCGCAATGTTTGCTGCCGCTGTTGAGGCTGCACTTCCCAAACACGCTATTCCTAAATTCATGCCACGCAAACCTAGGGGGCGCACCATTGTGATTGGTGCTGGCAAAGCATCTGCTGCCATGGCGCAAAGCTTTGAGAAGCATTGGCGCCACCCTCTCGAGGGATTGATAGTGACGCGCTATGGCCACGGAGCGAAAACCAAGCATATTGAGGTTGTCGAAGCGGCCCATCCGGTTCCTGACGAAGCGGGCATGAAAGCAGCTGGTCGCATTATGAATTTGATGCAGGGGTTAACCAAGGATGACCTTGTGGTGGCGCTTATTTCGGGCGGCGGTTCTTCATTGCTGAGCTTGCCTGCTGACGGCATTAGTGCCGAAGATAAACGCGCGGTGAACCGTGCATTGTTAAAATCTGGCGCACCGATTGAAGATATGAATATCGTTCGCAAACATCTTTCCAACATCAAAGGAGGAAGGTTGGCCGCTGCTGCATATCCGGCACGGGTGGAGACATTGGTGATTTCAGACGTGCCCGGCGATGATTTGGCTGCGGTTGCATCCGGCCCCACTGTGCCAGACCCTTCGACGTTTGCACAAGCGCGCGCGGTTATTGCCAAATATGGAATTGAAGTTCCGGCGTCGGTTAAACGGCATCTGGCTGAGGCAAAACACGAAACACCAAAGCACTTGGACAATGCGCGGGCCAGATGCATTGCTTCGCCGCAACAATCTTTAATGGCCGCAGCCAAAGTGGCGCGTGATGCAGGTTATCGGCCCATTATTTTGGGCGATGCCATTGAGGGTGAAGCCCGCGATGTGGGGTTTGTTATGGCAGGCATTGCGTTGCAGGCTAGGCGCTTTGGGCAACCGATTAAGCTTCCATGCGCTATCATTTCAGGTGGGGAAACAACTGTCACCGTGCGGGGGCAAGGCGTTGGTGGACGCAATGTAGAGTTTCTGTTGGCTTTGGCAATTAAGCTGAACGGCGCTGCGGGCATTCATGCATTGGCCGCAGATTCAGACGGCATTGATGGCGGTGCAGATGTGGCAGGCGCAGTAATCAACGCCACCAGTTTGACGCGGGCGCGAAAACTGGGCATC
Source organism: Hyphomicrobiales bacterium (assembly GCA_025356765.1). Taxonomy (GTDB): domain Bacteria; phylum Pseudomonadota; class Alphaproteobacteria; order Rhizobiales; family Aestuariivirgaceae; genus Aestuariivirga. The sequence continues at coordinate 11,522 of JANXRO010000190.1, forward strand.
GATCCTTGGACAGAACTTTCCAATAACAACGCCCATGAATTTTTTAAACGCCTCGGCGATCAGGTGATCACGGGCCCAACATTGACCAACGTGAATGATATTCGCATTGTGTTGGTAGACGGCTGAATTGAATTCAGGCTAAACTTCGATTTGTTCAAATTTTTTTCAGATTAATCTGCATGCAAAATTAAAGGGCCACAATGAGTTCTCCATCTGATGATGTTCGTGCTGGTTCTTTGGTTTACCATGAACAAGGCCGTGCCGGAAAATTAGAAATCCGCGCCACGAAACCTCTGGCCAACCAGCGCGATTTGGCACTGGCTTACTCACCAGGCGTTGCTGCTGTTTCAGAGGCCATCCACAAAGACCCCACCCTGGCTGCTAAATATACGGCGCGCGGCAATCTTGTGGGTGTTGTTTCGAATGGCACGGCGGTTTTGGGCTTGGGCAACATTGGCCCGCTGGCCGCAAAGCCCGTGATGGAAGGCAAAGCTGTTCTGTTTAAAAAATTTGCAGATATTGATGTGTTCGATATTGAAGTTTTGCCCACGGATGTTGATGAATTGGTAAATGCCATTGCCGCGTTAGAGCCCACGTTTGGCGGTATCAATCTGGAAGATATTAAAGCGCCGGAATGTTTTGAAGTTGAACGCCGCTTACGTGAGCGGATGAAAATACCCGTCTTCCATGATGATCAACATGGAACGGCTGTGATCGTGGCTGCAGCAGTGACGAACGCCTTGACCTTGGCCAATAAAAACATTGGTGATGTTAAAATTGTGGCCTCTGGTGCAGGTGCGGCGGCTTTGGCTTGCCTCAACCAACTGGTCAGCCTTGGCGCAAAGTTGGAAAATATCTGGGTCACTGATCTTGAAGGTGTGGTTTACGTTGGCCGCGAAAAACTGATGGATCGGTGGAAAGATATTTTTGCCAAGGAAACCAGCCATCGCACTTTGGCGGATGTGATCAAAGATGCGGATGTGTTTTTAGGGCTTTCTGCCGGCGGTGTTTTAAAGCCAGAAATGGTAATGCAACTGGCACCCCATCCGCTTATATTGGCGCTGGCCAATCCCAATCCTGAAATCATGCCCGAAGAGGCTTATGCGTTGCGGCCTGATGCTTATATTTGCACCGGCCGATCAGATTATCCCAACCAAGTGAACAATGTTTTGTGTTTCCCCTATATTTTCCGCGGGGCATTGGATGTGGGGGCCACGACCATCAATGAAGAAATGAAACAAGCCGCCGTGCAAGCCATTGCGGAATTAGCGCGGGAAGCACCATCCGATATTGCTGCGAAAGCTTACGGTGGTGAGGCCAGATTGTTTGGCAAAGATCAATTGATCCCTTCGCCATTTGACCCGCGTTTGATTTTGCGCATTGCGCCCGCAGTGGCCAAAGCGGCAATGGATTCTGGTGTGGCCACAAGGCCCATTGCCGATTTTGATGCGTATCAAGACAAGCTGCAACGCTTTGTTTTCAAATCTGGCTTCATCATGCGGCGGATTTATATTGCGGCAAGAAAGGCCCCTGCTCGCGTTATTTATGCAGATGGCGAAGACGAACGCGTGCTGCGCGCCGCTCAAGTGTTGATTGAAGAAAAAATGGCAAAACCCATTTTAATTGGCCGGCCTGCGGTTATTGAGACACGGCTTAAGCGCTATGGCCTTTCGATCAAGCCTGGCAAAGATTTTGAAATTACCAACCCTGAAGATGACCCGCGATATCGCGAATATGTTGCAACGCTTGTTGATGTGGCGGGGCGCAAAGGTATTACACTGGATGCGGCAAGAACTTTGGTGCGCACCTCCAACACCGTGATTGCGGCACTGGCGCTTCATCGTGGTGAAGCCGATGCGATGTTGTGCGGCTTGGAAGGGCGTTTTCGCTCCAAGCTGCGCACCATTAAAGATGTGATCGGCTTGGCACCTGGGGTGAATTCACTTTCCGCGATGAGTTTGATGATCACATCGCGCGGCATTGTGTTTTTAACCGATACGCATGTGCAGCCAGACCCAACGCCCGAAGCGCTTGCTGAAACTGTGAAGCTTTGTGTGCAGCATATCGCGCGGTTTGGCATCAAGGCGAAAGTGGCGCTGATTTCACATGCCGATTTCGGGGATTATGACACAGTATCTGCAATGAAGTCTCGGGCTGCGTTTGAACTGATTCAAAAACTTCACCCTGATTTAGAGGTGGATGGTGAAATGCAATTGAACACCGCGCTGATTGAAGAGGTGCGCATGCGAAAGATGCCCAATTCACATTTAACGGGCGAGGCCAATTTGTTGGTTATGCCTGATTTGGCCTCAGCCAATGTTGCTTATCAGGCCATCAAAGTGTTTGGCGATTCGTTGCCGGTTGGGCCCATTTTGTTGGGCACAGCAAAACCTGCGCATATTCTCACAGGTTCTGTAACTTCGCGTGGTGTAATGAATCTCTCCGCCATTGCTGTGGCGGAAGCAGCGAAGTGAAATTGCATATCTCAGAAATGTCTGGGAGTGAAAGTGCTGCCGTGATTGCGCTTTGGGAACAATGCGAACTCACAAGACCTTGGAATGATCCTCATCGCGACCTTGAATTTGCGATGGCTTCAATCAATGCAACCATACTTGTGGGCAAAATTGAAAACAAAATTATTGCTTCCGCCATGACAGGACATGATGGCCACCGCGGCGCGGTTTATTATTTGGCTGTTGATCCGGCTTTTCAATCAAGGGGCTTGGGTCGGGAACTTCATGACGCCGCCATTGCTTGGTTGAAAGCTAAAGGCGTTTGGAAAATCAATTTGATGTTTAGAAGCGAGAACCAAAAGGTGCGAGGGTTCTATGAAGCGCTGGGTTATGAAGTGAATGATGTCGTGAGTTTGGGCAAGAAGATATAGGGCATCGCATGAATACCTATGACACTTTTGCCAATAATCTTCGCCGATTTTGTGAGCAGTATCCTTCAATCGCTGCCGTTTGTGCGGCAACACAGATTAATCGCCAGCAGTTCAACAAATATCTTTCTGGAAAAGTTCTGCCAAGCGCAATCGTTTTGCGGAAGATATGCAAGTTTTTAAACGTTTCCGAACAGGCTTTGTTTGCAAGCGAAGGTGCCCAAGCGCCTCATGGAAAAGCCAGATCGGGAATTCCCAAAATCGGCAAGGCACAAGAGGTTTTTGAAAGTGCCCGCGGGTTTGCATCAACGAACACTTACAAAAATAGTTCTGACGTTTCGTCAATGCCTGAAGGTTATTATTTCTGCTATTTTCCCTTGGAAAGCCGAAAGCAAAAACTGCTTCGCAGTTTGGTTTGGGTGTTTCGCCAAAATGATGTGAAAGGATTTGTGCGCATCACTTATATTCGCGATTTCAAAAAGCGTTCAAATGTACGCGCTGGCGGAAGGCACACGGGAATCGTGTTTGCCAATCAAGATGAAATCTTCATGTTGGGGTTCAATCGATATAGTGAAGGGCAAATGTCTATCGCAACAATTGACAGGCCCAAATCTCAGTCGTTCAGCCTATTGTTGGGGCTAACAGTAACTCGAAATCTTGAAAAACTGGCAGCCATTCGGATGGTGATGGTTCAGGTCGATTCACAGATGACAAAAAGACAAATGATAGACAGTATTGGAATTGTCGACGAAAACGACCCTACCCTGCAAGCAGAAATTCTGGCTGCGCTGCCGGAATTGCAAAGACTCTAAACAGCAAAAGCCAGTTTGCCGCGGGGTTGCGCAAACTGGCCAATGCTCAAGTCCAAAGTACACCGCTCAGGTGAGCAACGCTCTAGGAAAAAGCTCCCCCAGCTAAATCCAACATTGAATGAGATTGTGCGATTTGAAAATTCTCTAGTGAGCGCAAGCTGGATGCCGGACCTTCGCTAAGTAGCTTACAATAGGCTTTTCAACTTGATGGAATCGCGGAGGCACACCACTTCGCCAATAAAAAAACCGCCGGCTTGCACCAGCGGTTTTCAAAACAGAATGGAAGTAAATTACATGCCGCCAGCAGATGGGCCGCCAAAACGTTTTGGCTTTTCAATCTTCTTGGGTGGTGGCAAAAGGCCTTCACGTTGCAGCTTCTTGCGAGCAAGTTTGCGCGAACGACGAATTGCTTCAGCCTGTTCACGGGCTTTCTTTTCGGATGGCTTTTCAAAAGCACCGCGCATTTTCATTTCGCGGAAGATGCCTTCACGTTGCATCTTCTTTTTGAGAACTTTCAGGGCCTGATCGACATTGTTGTCACGAACGATTACTTGCAAGCGAACCTCGATATAAAAGCAGTTAAAGGGTTAAAAAGGCCCGCTAAGGCCCTTAATATGGTTGCTCCCTAACACAAGGGATTAGCCCTGTCGAGGGGTTATCCTGTTAAAATGTCCCATCTTCCGGCCGGGCCTTGCCTCAGCCTTTCCATAAAGATGAAGGCCAACTTGTGCCTGTGCGGCCAGAACCGGCCAATTGCTTGATTCATCACCCAAAAGGTTGGTCATAACCACATCAGAATGGCGCCACGTGGTGCCCAAGCTCCAGCCCGCCACGGCTCTCATATGTTGTTCAAACTGGCTAATCAAACAGCCATCCATCGTCCAATGGCCAGAATTGTGCACTCTGGGTGCAATTTCGTTGACGTAAAGCACATCATCGCCCACGAAAAATTCAACGCCCATCACGCCGATATAATCCAACGCTTCGGCCATGCGCTGGGCCACAAACACAGCTTCGATTGCCAGCTCAGCGCTTATCGCTGCGGGCACACTGGATGTATGCAAAATGTGATTGCGATGAACATTTTCAGCCACATCATAGGCCGCAAAGTGCCCATCAGCACCCCGCGCACAAATGACAGAAACTTCCTTTTTGAAATTTACAAAGCTTTCCAAAATTGACGGGTGGCCATTCATCATAGCCCATGCCTGAGCAAGATCAGCGGTGGAATTAATTTTTGCTTGGCCCTTGCCATCATAGCCAAAGCGGGTGGTTTTCAAGATTGCGGGAAGGCCTATTTTCTGTGCGGCCCGTTCCAACTCGGTAAGTGAATTAACCGGGCGAAATTCTGCAGTCATTGCGCCCATATCGCGGGCCAAGGCTTTTTCCTGCAAGCGATCTTGCGCCACGCCCAAGGCTTTTGAGCCGGGCCTGACAGGAACATACTTTTCCAAAACCGCAACGGCGCTGACGGGAACATTTTCAAATTCGTAAGTGACCGCTGAAACGCTTTTGGCAAATTTAAGAAGTGCTGCTTCATCTGAATACTCAGCGATTGTATGGGCCTGAGAAACAGCAAACGCCGGGCTGTCTTTTTCAGGGGCAAAGATATGGCAATTGAGGCCCAGACGCGCTGCCGCAAGGCAAAGCATGCGGGCCAATTGCCCTCCACCTAAAATTCCAATTGTTGATCCGGGTGGCAGAGCTTTCACGATTCGTCTTTCGGAACTTGGGCCACCGATGAGGTTTGTTTTTCGCGCCAATCGCTTAAGCGCGCGGCCAAGGCACCATCATGCAAAGCCAGAACACTGGCGGCTAACAGCCCAGCGTTGACAGCGCCCGCCTTGCCAATTGCCAAGGTGCCCACTGGAACGCCCGTTGGCATTTGCACAATCGACAACAGCGAATCTTGGCCAGACAAAGCCTTGGATTCAACGGGAACGCCAAACACTGGCAAAATTGTCATTGCCGCGGCCATGCCGGGCAAATGTGCAGCGCCCCCTGCACCCGCAATAATCACATGAAAGCCGTTTGCCTTGGCACCTTTGGCAAATTCATAAAGCCTATCTGGTGTGCGATGGGCTGATATAATTTTGGCTTCGTAAGCAATGCCCAACACATCCAGAATGTCGGCTGCATGTTTCATCGTGGCCCAATCTGATTGGCTTCCCATGATGATGGCTACGGGAGTTTTCAAATCTGTTTCCTCTACGCGATGATATCGGGCAGCAAAATATTCTCAATTTTGCTAATTTGGTCTTTGATCGACAGTTTCATTTTTTTCAAACGTTGCAGCTGCAGCGCATCGGCCTTGCCTGAATTTTCAAATACAGCGATGGCAGCATCCAAATCTCGGTGCTGTTGATAGAGGTTTTGCAACCGACCTCGCATTTGAAGTTCTTGAACTTTGTCCATTGGGAAAGTGTTAACCTTCGTCGATCGCGCTTTGAAAAATTATCCCTATGCGTAAGTGAAACAATCGACAAGAGGCAAAATCTATGTCATCATTCTGTTATGGCAATGTGCCTGCGTATGCGTCTGTTTCAAGAACCTAAAGGGAGATTGGAATGAGCTTAAAAAACCACCTTAATGAATTGAGCAATAAACACCGCGCTTTGGAAAAAGAGCTCAGCGATGCCATTGCCCATCCGGCCACAACTGATTCGATGTTGGCCGATATCAAGCGCAGGAAGCTGCGCGTGAAAGACGAAATTACAAAAATCGAAAGAGAAGTTCAACACGCGGCCTGAAAGCCTGCGCGTGTTGTTGGTTAACTTGTGGTCGGCTGGCTTTGCCAGTGGCATTACAGTGGTGTTTTATTTTCTTTGAAGCAAATCCCATTTGTTTCCATAAAGATCAGAAAACACCGCCACTGTTCCATATTCTTCATGGCGCGGTTCTTCATTGAACTGCACATGCTGCGCAAGCATATGCTTATAATCGTTTGCAAAGTTATCGGTGTTGAGAAAATACGCCACGCGGCCTCCGGCTGCTTTGCCGATGTGTGAAATTTGCTCGGCGTTGTCGGCCTTTGCCAACAAGAATCGTGCGCCAAAATCAGTGGGTGGGCCCACAACAACCCAACGCTTTGCGCCACCCAAGGCTTGGTCTTCAAAGAGATTGAAGTTTAAGGCAGAACAAAACCAGGTGATGGCTTCATCATAGTCGTGGACCAAATATGTAACATGAGCGATGGTTTTGGGCATTGTGCCTGTTTAACCCATTTACAATTATTGGACAAATGAACAGTCGCATCCTATATAGAGGATGGCGTTGCTGCTTGGTTTGTGAGGAACCATTTTTCCCAGGGCCTATAATCGATTTTTGAGGGAGCTGTCCCTGCGCCAGACCGTGGTCTGGTACACACGGCGCCCACCTACGCAAGTAGGGACCAGGGATCGTCAGTTCCCACGGCTATAGCGGCACGCCACTTTTTTTGTCATTTGCCGAAGCTTTTCGTTGAAGGTCTGTAATTTTTGCCGCCATCTCCGTGGAAGGTGCTGAGCACGATGTTCAAATCGGCATGACCACAATGTAAAGCCCACGAGTGGAATGCTCGCGGGCTTTTTTATTTGTGGTTGCTCGGTTACTTCATCATCTTATGCATTTTGTGCTTTTTCATCATCATATGCTTTTTCTTATGCATCATAAGAAGCACATGATGATGAAACAGATCACTCTTCCATCGATTTGGCCAAGGCTTCAAGCCTGATTGCGGCGCGATCAAGATGGGTGGTGAGATTTGTCTCAAGTGTTTTCAACTGGGTTTGTGAAACATTGCGGCTTTCGCGAAGTCCCTGCACTTGCTCTTCCAAAGCTTCAATTTTTTGAATGGCCTCGCTTAAACGATCAGCCACCATCAGGCCGCTCATCACCAACAAGCGAATATCACCAATAGAGCCAACGCTTTGTTTGATGCGAGAAACTTCGGTGTCCAGCAACACAGCCAGTTCACGCAGATGCGCTTCCTCGCCATCAGGGCACTGCATGGTATAGGGGCGATCTGCAACTGTAACGACAACATTTGCCATGCGCTTTATGCTCCGCTGTTTGAATGCAGCACAGAGCGAATGCGCCCCATGGCCGTATCAATCTTGCCAGCGGCTTGTTTGCTGGTATCAACTAATTCGGCTGCTTTTATGCGCACTTGGTCTAACTGTTCATTCAATTTCTGTTGGTCGCGTTGCACAGATGTGGCGCCCGCTGCCAAAGCTTTCAACTTACGCGTTTCATCAACATGGCTTCGCGTTACCACTTCAAACTGCCCTAAGGCACGTTCAAAGCGAGCAAAGGCTGCGTCGAGTTTGTTAATATCTGTCATAATCGCCCCATCTCACAACTGCTTCCAGCCGATCCGAATTGTCGTTTTAGCACAAGTCCTTGCGGCGCATAACTGATTCTTTAGCTTGGTGGCATTGTTTAAACCGCTGATATCAGGGTGCCCGCTGAGCTGATTGACAGGCTATTATGCCCTGTTAAGGTTGCGCTAGAAATTAATCACAAGAGGCTTTGAATGTCTGATCTTCATGCAGTTTCCCCACGCACCATGGCCAATGCCATTCGCGCTTTGTCGATGGACGCGGTGCAAAAGGCCAATTCTGGTCATCCAGGCTTGCCCATGGGGGCTGCTGATGTGGCAACTGCGCTGTTTAAAGATGTTTTGAAGTTTGATGCATCGGCACCGCATTGGCCAGACCGTGATCGGTTTGTGCTTTCTGCGGGCCATGGATCAATGTTGCTTTATTCGCTGCTGTATCTCACCGGCTATGCCGATATGACCATCGACCAGATTAAAAACTTCCGCCAGTGGGGATCAATCACGGCGGGCCACCCTGAATATGGCCATGCTACTGGCATTGAAACAACCACTGGTCCCTTGGGCCAAGGCATTGCGACAGCGGTTGGCATGGCCATGGCAGAACGCCATTTGAACGCCCGCTTTGGCGATGAACTTGTGAACCACAAGACTTATGTTCTGTGTGGCGATGGATGCTTGATGGAAGGCATTAGCCAGGAAGCCTTGGCACTTGCGGGCCATCTGAAACTGAAAAACCTGATTTTGATGTGGGATGACAACGGCATCACCATTGACGGCAAAGTGGGCATGTCGGACAGCACTGATCAATTGATGCGTTTTGCTGCTTCAGGCTGGAACACAAGTTTGGTGGACGGAATGGACCAAGCCGCTGTTCTTGGTGCTTTGCAAAACGCAAAGAATTCTGAGCGCCCAACTTTGATTGCGTGCAAAACCATCATCGGTTTTGGCGCACCCAATAAACAGGGCACCAATGGCGTGCATGGTTCACCTTTGGGCAACGATGAGATTGCCAAAGCCCGCGAAACCTTGGGTTGGCCCTATGCGCCATTTATTGTTCCCAACGAAATTATTTCGGCTTGGCGCGCCGTTGGTTCACAAGGCAAGGCCGCGCGCGAAGCATGGGAAGGCCGCTTGAAGGCCCACCCGAAGCGGGCCGAATTTGAACGCATCACCAAGGGTGAATTGCCTGCCAACTTAGATACCGCAATTGCGGAATATAAAAAATCAATGGTGGCAACGCCACCATGGGTGGCCACACGCGCTTCTTCGCAGGCCGCTTTAAATGTGATCAACCCCATTGTGACCGAAACCATGGGCGGCAGCGCAGATTTAACTCATTCCAACAACACAAACTCAAAAGATCAAAAGTCTTTTAATGCAACCGACTATTCAGGCTCTTATGTGTCTTACGGCATCCGAGAACATGGCATGGCCGCAGCTTTGAACGGCATGGCGCTGCATGGCGGCGTTATACCTTATGGTGGCACGTTCTTCTGTTTCACAGACTATTGCCGGCCGTCTATTCGCTTGGC